>JABFRG010001062.1 GCA_013141295.1 Polyangiaceae bacterium | reverse complement strand
GCGGAGGTGTGGAGGGCGGAAGCGGCAGCGGGATCCACCACGAGCGAGAGGAGCGCCGCGTGCATGCGGGCCCACGGGTCGGTCTCGCGGGCGAGCAGCGTGGCCGCCACCGCCGAAGAGCGCGCGCTGGCGGTGGCGCGGGTGGCCAGCTCGGACGCGTGATCGGCGTAGGCCTCGCTCACGTGAACGAGGTGCGTCTCGGTGGCGAGGGCGCCGGCTCGGTGCAGCTCGTCGACCCCTTCGGCGCTGCCCAGCTCGCCCAGCCCGGCGCTGGGCCAACCGCGCCCGAGCAGCGAGACGACCGTGAGGACGCGCTTGCCCGCCTCGGTGAGCTCCATCCGCTGGGCCGGGCGACGCGCGCCTTCCCAGAAGGATTCGAGCTTGGCGAGGGATGAATCGGACAGGGGACCGTGTTCCTCTTCCGAGGCGGCGCGCAGCCAGACCGCGCGCTCGGCTCGAGAAAGGTTGGTGCCTACGTCGTAGATGTCGACTTCCGTGAACGCTTGCTCGCCGAGCAGGACCCAGAGGCCACCGGGCGACGCATGGAGCTCCTGGAGCACCGCTGCGTCCCAGGAACCGGCTTCCGGGCAGGGGAGCACGATGACCGCATGGCGAGCCTCGGCGCGCTTGCTCAGCTGGGCCGCGAAGCGTGCGGGGTCGAGATCGGTGGCTTCGACGCCGAGGCCGATGGCCGCGTCCCGAAGGGCCGGAGCGCTCGCGCCGCCGCGGGCGAGGATGCCCACACCGCCCTGCGTGCGCACCCGACGAACGAGGTGCGAGGCCAGTGCTTGCTCCGCATCGCTCGGCACCCGCGCCAGCACCATGCCGGGGACGCCACTCGAGACGCGCTCGTCGAGCCGCAGGAACCCGCTCTCCTGCGGTGCCATCGCGCCGGTCGGGAGACCGCCGGTAGCGAAGGACAGAGGTGCGACGGAGAGGGCTGCCATTAGGAGTTCGCCCCGCAGATCGTGCCGGGGACCGAGAGAAGATAGCTCACGGCTGGCAGATGCCAACTCCCACGGGCGCCAATGTGTGTCGCCCGTGACAGAGCGGGGGGAAACGGAAGAGCAGGTAAGGAAAAGGCGCGTCCCACGTATCGGACCGATGCAAGAATCGGGGCCAAGCCTTGGTTATGATTTCGTTAGGAAAAGATGGGGGGCGTTAGGAAACGCACCAGGCATTGGCCCAGGGTCCGTCAGGAACCATGACGCAGCCTGGCTAGCGCACCCCGTCAGGGGGCGCCGCAAGCCCCAGCGAAATTTCTTTCGGAGGCGCGCGCACGAGGAGGCCGCGGCCTCCGTCGACGAACAGGAGCGAGCTGGCCATCGGCGGGAGGCCCAGCTCCTTCGCGCCCTTCTTCAGGAGGAGCTTGCCGGTGTCGGTGGCGTAGAAGCCGAGGCTTCCCTGGGCGAGCACGGCGACGACGTTGCCGCCCGGGCACATCGCCGCCGCGTACGGCTCCTTGGGGCCCAGCCGCAACGGGAGCAGCGCCTTGCTGCGGCCACCAATCGCCCCGCGCGCAGCGGTTTCGATCGAGAACGTGGGAACCCAGTCCTGGGCGAAGGGCGCGCGCGGGACCTCGAGCCACGTCGCGCCGTCGGGCGTCCGCTGGGCCCCGTGGCTGGTGGCTTCCCAGGTGACGGTGACCTTGGTGCCGGCCCGTAGCAGAGCGCCGACGAACGCCACGCGACTGTTCTCGGCGAACAGGAAGTGCCCGGTAGCGTCGATGCGGTAGACCACCTCGCTCCCGCCGGCGATCGGAGGCGCCGGGAGCTCGGTACGCGCCTTCTGCGCGAGATCGTAGACCACCGGCGCACCTTGGAGGACGAGGAAGCGGCCGTCGTGGGACATGCTGGCTTGCTCGGCTCCGGCCACCGAAGGCGAGGGCGGCGAAGCCGGGGCCGTGGCGCCCGCGATGATCTCCGTGGCGCCATCGGCTTGCAGCAGGACGCGGTTGCCGTCGGCGATCGCCTGCCTCTTGCCGTCGAAGGACCAGGCGAGCGCGCGCGGATCGAGCTGCGCGAAGGAGAGGACGCCATAGGCAGCCGTCGCGTAGACCGCCACCGTGACCGTCTTGTCGGAGACGATGCGCGTGGAGAGGCTCCCGCCGTCGAGGCTCACTGCATCGACGATGGAGTTGCGGGTGCCGCTGGAGATCACCCGCAGGGTGGACGGAACGACGCAGGGCGCGCTCGGGGGAACGGGCGCGAGGGGCACCGGTTTGCCTTCGAATGCTTCCTGCGTCGGCGGTGGCTCGGGCGCCGGCGCGGGGCCGGCGATGGGCTCCGTGGGGAGCGGCGGTGACGGAGGGCTCTCGGGCGGGGGCCCCGATGCGCCACACGCTGCAACGAAGACGCAGAGGACCGCGACGCGGATCATCGGCCGAAGTGCTCCACGAGGAGCGGATTCACTCGTTCCGCAGCGTCCAACTGCACCGAGTGGCCGGCGCCCTCGATGCGCTCCACCCGCACGTGCGGCACGTGGCGCGGGCTCGGATCGGCGAGGTCACGGCTGAACACGGGATCGTCCTGGCCCCATACCACCAGCGTCTCCGCGGCGATCGGCCTAGCCTTCGCCACGGCCCCGCGGGCGGCTTCTCGGAGGGCCGCGCGGTAGTAGTGAATGGGGCCCCGGAAGTTGCCGGTTCGCTGCGCCGCCTCGACGTACTGCTGCGCGTCGGCTGGCGACATGTGTGCGAAGAGGCGGCGCAAGAGCGCGCCGTCGCGGGCCAGGAGCACCTTCTCCGGCAAGTACGGCAGCTGGAGCACCAGCATGTACCAGCTCTTGCGGAGCTGCGCCGGGCGCCGCAGCGCACGCAGCAGATCGGCCGGATGCGGGCAGTTGAGGATCGCGAGCCGGTCCACCAGGTCGGGCCTCTGTTCGGCGGTGGCCCAGGCGATGGCGCCGCCCCAGTCGTGACCCACCAGGTGCGCCCGCTCACGTCCCAGCGCGGAGACGAGCGCCGCCACGTCGCCCACGAGATGGTCCATGCCGTAGGAGGCCACGTCGGGCGGCGCGTCGCTGCGATCGTAGCCCCGCAGATCGGGCGCCGCGACGCGGTAGCCCGCGGCTACCAGCGCCGGAATCTGCAGCCGCCAGGACCACCAGAGCTCCGGGAAGCCGTGAAGCATCACCACCAGCGGACCATCTTCCGGACCGGCCTCCACCAGGTGCAAGCGAACCTCGCCCAGGTCGATGCGCCGGGTGCTCCAGCCGCGTGATGCTGCGTACGTGCTCTCCGACGTCATGCGCGCACTTTCTTGCGGGGCTTCGAGCCCGTCATGCCCCGTGCCTCGACGAAGCGCGCGATGCCGTCGAAGCCCTCTTCGGGGCCCTCGCCGAGCTTGCGCGCGAGCGGTACCTGCGCGGCCACCGCTGCGAGATACAGCGGCACCGCCTCGGGCACGCGGGCCGAGACCAGGTCGAAGTGTCGCTCGATGGCGGCAGGATCCCCGCGCCGCACCGGACCGGTGAGGGCCTCGGGAAACCCCAGCGCCTCCACGTTCTCGGCCACGCTGCGGAGGAGTGGTCCGAGCATGAGGCGCGCGATCTTCTTCGGCACGTTGGAGGCCACGAGGAGGCGTTCGCCCATGGCGGCCAGCGCCGCGGCCCCGTTGGCCACCAGCCCGGCTGCCGCGTGATAGCCCACGGTGTCGAGGCCGGGCACCGTGCGCGGGCTCATGCCGAGGAGCGCGCCGAGCTCGGTCGCGCGGCGCACCGCTTCGGGGTCGCCCTGTACGTGCAGGTTGCCGCGCGCGAGCGTGGGAAAGGCGCGCAGCGATGCGAAGGAGATCATCGGGTGCATCTGCCCGATGCCGCGGCACACCGCGCGGAGCGGGGCCAGGACCTCGGCGTCGAGACTGCCTGCAGCATGCACGCATACCGCGTTCGGATCCACCAGCCCTCGCTTGGCCAGGGTCGCGGCCGTCTCCGTGAGGTTGCGATCGCGAATCGCCAGCAGCACCAGATCGGCCACGATGGTCTTGCGCGGCAGGCCGGCACGCGCCGCCCGGAGCTCCACGTCGGCGCCCGCGGTCCGGAGCGCGGCGGTGAGCGCCTGACCGACCTTGCCGGCACCGAGGATGTACACCCGCATCGGCGGCTCGCCCTGCTGGGTGTTGCGTTTCGAACCCTTCGACCGAACCGTGAGCGCCATGGAGCCACTGGGTAGCACGAGTCTCCATGACGCGGGCCTGCGGTCTATGGCAAATAGGGCCCATGAGCGAAGGGGTCTTTGCGCGGACGTACGGGGTGCAGATTCTTTGCGCGGAGGCGCCCACCATCTCCAAGCAAGCGCTCTTGCAGCGTCTCGCGCAGACGTGCCCGGGCGTGCAGCCGATGGGCGCGGGTGATGACCACGTGCTTGCCTTCATACATCCGGACCACCCGGTGCAGCTCGCCGACGCGACCTTGCATGCGCAGACGTTCGTGGCCGCTTCCGACGGGCCGCCCGACGTGGACCGCATGCAACCGGCGCTCGCGCAGACCTGGGACTTCGAGGGGGCGCGGGCGGCGATGGCGACGGCGAAGTCGGCGGTGCTGGTCACCGACATCATGACCTCGTCGCTCGACCATCGGCCGCGCCTCGACCTCGTGCATGGGGCCATTCGCGCGGTGCTCGACCTCGTGCCGGCGATCGCGATCCACTGGCCTCACGCCGAGCGCATCGTCGACCCGCGCGCCTGGCTCGAATCCTTCAACGAGGGGCCGGCGTCGCGCTTCTTCGCGGGCGCCGTCAATGTCCGGATGTTCAACGTGCAGGACGACCCCGGCGCAGGCGAGAAGCTCATGGACACCATGGGCCTCGGCGCCTTCGATCTCCCCGATTTGCAGTGCCACTTCCGGAACCTGGATCCGGGCGCGGTGGCGCGGACGCTGTACAACCTCGCCTGGTACCTGTTCGAGCACGGTGACGTGATCGAGGACGGCCACACGGTGCCGGGGCTGGCCCCGGGATCGAAGTGGAAGTGCCAACACGAAGACGCTCTCGCCGGGCCCGGTCGCTTGGTGCTCGATATCGATCCGGGGCCGCCCTACGCCGCCGGTGGTCGAGGCGCCGCGCGCCCGCCGTCCTGAGCTCAGCCTTCGCGGTAGAAGTCGCGGGCTTCGATGAGCTCCAGCACGCCCTTGGCGAGATAGGGGCGGGCGGCGTCGAAGTCCTTTCGTGCGAGGTGCGCCCGGAGCTCGGTGCTGGAGATGGCGGGGAGCACCGGCGCCGGCGCCCCCGGGTGCGACACGCCGACGCGACCCAGCACCAGCGGCGGCGCGATTCGCACGATGCGATCCCAGCCGAACCACTTGTCGGCCTCGCCCAGGATGTCGGCGCCCACGAGGAGCCGCATTTGCCAGGAGGGATGCTCGGCCTGGAGATGCTCGAGCGTGTGCAGCGTACGGCTGCTCTCGCCGCCCAGCACCTCTTCGACCCGTGAGATGATGACGCCGGGAATCCATCCGAAGGCCGCGGTGCACATGGCGAGGCGGCTCTCGAAACCCACCAGCGCCTTGGCGAACGGATGGCGAAAGGTCGGCACCACCAGGAGGGCGTCCGGCGCCTCCTGGGCTCGCGCCACGCAGAGCGCGAGCATGTGGGCGATGTGGGGCGGGTTGAAGCTGCCGCCGAAGACGATGACGCGCTCGCTCACGGCGGCGATTCTCCATCGCCGTCGCGGCCGCCTTTGACCCTCACCTTGGCGCCCTGGGCCTTGGTGAGCGTCTCGCTTCCGCGGAGCTTGCCGGTGGGGTCGTGGAACGTTGCCCGGAGATCGCGGTCCGTCTCCTCGAGCAGCAGCACGCCGAAGTCGCCGCCCATGGCTCCGGGCGAGAGGAACCAGCGGGCTCCGATGCGGCGAACCCGGGCCTCGGGCGACTTTCCGTAGACGACGATCTCGGCGGTGGCGAGATCGTCCTCGTCCAGGCGCTCGCGGTCGTCCACCAGGATGGCCACCCGGCTGCCGAAGAGCTCGAGGCTCCGACCGGTGCCGCGTGGGAGTTGCTCCAGCCGGCGCAGCGGCTCCATCGCTTGCTCCCGCGCCAGGGTTTCGCGAATCTCGGCCGCGCCCACCTCTGGCTTCAGCAGCTCGAGGGTGCGGTCCCATACGCCGGCGGGACCGGCGTCGCCGTGAACGATCTCGGCGGCCCATTCATCCACCATCTCGTCGAGCGCCTCGTCGCCGCCGAGGTACACCGCGCGATCGGCGTTGGCGGTCTCCAGCACGAAGGCCGCGGCCTGCCGGAGGTCTGCTCGATTTTTGGCGCAAGGGCCCAGAAGCGCGATGCGCATGGCCTCGATCTTCGCGGCCTCCGGGAAAAAGTAAAGTGCTATAGCCGAAAGGTGATGAGCGCCGTCGCCTGCCGCTGCGCATTGGGTTTCCCAATTTTCGCTCGCCCCCGCGCAAAAGGCGTGGCTTCATGCCTTCCGAGGCGCGGCCAATGAGGCGTCTTCGCATGGCGCCGCCGAAGCGTCCGATCACCATCTCGTTCGACGGCGAGGAGATCCTGGCCGAGGCCGGCGAGACGGTGGCGCACGCGCTGGTCGGCAACGGCTACACGGCCCTCGCCCGCAGCCCCAAGTTCCACCGGCGTCGCGGGCCCGCGTGCATGCGGGGCGCCTGCGATGGCTGCCTGGTCCGCATCGACGGTTCGCCCAACGCCATGGCCTGCATGACCACGGTGCACCCGGGCATGCGCATCGAGTCGCAGAACACCATGGGGACCCGCGACGTCGATCTCTTGCGCGTCACCGACTGGCTCTTCCCCCACGGCCTCAACCACCACGAGCTCTTCGCGGGCATTCCCGGCCTGCAGGACGTGATGCAGACCTTCGCGCGCCGTGTCGCCGGCCTCGGCGTCATGCCCACCGCCGTGGAGCCGGCGCGCCCCTCCGTGCGTCGCGCTGTCGACGTGGTGGTCATCGGTGGAGGCCCTGCGGGAATCCTGGTGGCGACGCAC
>JABFRG010000379.1 GCA_013141295.1 Polyangiaceae bacterium | reverse complement strand
CACCAGGAACGCGCGAGAGGCCACGTCGACGTTGGGGACGATCTCGCCCAGGACGCCGGTGATCGGCTTGTCGAGCGTGTCGATCTCCACCACCGCCGTGTCGCCCAGCGCCACCATCGCAGCGCGCGACTCGTCCACCGCCGCCTCCACCCGGAGGTGCGCGTCTTGCTCCACCACCAGCAGCGGCATGCCCGGCGAGGCCAGGTTGCCGGGATCGATACGGCGCTCGATGACCCGACCGTCGAACGGAGCGGTGATGCGCGCGTAGTCGAGAGCTACCTGCGCTTCTCCCATCTCCGCCTTGGCCTGCTCGATGCGAGAGCCGGAGCCACGCAGGCGCGCTTGCGCCATCTCCTCCTGGGCGACGGCACTTCGCAGGCGCGCCTCGGACTCGTCGTATTCCTGCTGCGCGATGGCGTGATTGGCAAATAGCGCGGCGATCCGCTCGTGGGTCGCCCGCGCGATACGGAGCGCCGCCTGCGCCGCGCGTAGTCCGTTTTCGGCTTCGATCCGAGACTCGACCGACTGGTCGAGCCCGGCCCGCGCGCGCCGCACGCCCGCCGCAGAGTCGTTGGCCTCGAGAACGGCGAGGACCTGCCCCGCGCGAACCCGGTCGCCCGGCTGCACGAGCACCGAGCGAATGTAGCCCATGGTCTTGCTGGTGAGCACCGCGGTGCTCTGCCCGCGCACCGTTCCGCTCGCTCGATACAACGTATCGAGCTTCTCCTCGTGCGCGCTCGCGAGCTTCACCACCAGCGGCGGCGAGTCGGGCTCGTGCGGGTGCGCGGTCTTTTCCCCTCCACACCCGAGCGCGGTAGCACCAAGGAGCACGAGCACGGTAGCTGTCGAACGAAACATCGGTACCTTCCTGCGACGCACGGCGCGCCCTCTCCTGAGAGCCAGCTCCGGAGAATTGGGTTCGGAGGCTCGGCGCTTTTTTCCTGCGGGCGAACCCATGCGCAGGCTCGAAGGCTCTCATGCCCATGGAGACAGGCCAGACGCAGACGTTCCGCACGAGCACCGACGCAACGGCTTCTTGGGCGGCCACGGCCCCGGCGCTCGCCGCGCGGGCAGCAGCCGGGGATCGCAACGCGATGAATCGGCTATTGCGGGAGATCGAGCCGGCGATTCAGCTACAGCTCGGCCGATATCACCTCAACCGCGACGAGCGGGCAGACGCCATGCAGAACGCGCTCCTCAAGGTCGCGCGCGGCCTCGCCTCGTTTCGCCAGGACGCGCGATTCTCCACCTGGCTGTTCCGGCTGACGGAGAACGAGGCGCTGATGTTCCTCCGCGCGCGAAAACGCCGCGCCGGTCGGTTGGTGACCGGCCTCCTCCTGGACGAGCTCGGCGCCCTCCCCGCCATGCGCGTGGACCGGCCGGCGGAGCTCGACTTCTGTGCCGCGCGCAGCGCCGGACGCGTACGGCGCGCCATCGCCAATCTTCCGCCCAGCTACGGCGCCGCCCTGGAGGCGCACTACTTCGACGACCTCGACCTTCAGGAGTCGAGCCGGAAGCTCGGTGTGAGCGAAGCGGCGGTGAAGAGCACGCTCTGGCGCGCCCGCGCACGCATGCGCTCCGTGCTTCGTGCGCACGTGCAGGAAACGGCTCGCTGAGGAGCGCGGAACGCGCTCATGCCCCCTGCCCTTGATAGGGGCGCAGCCGCCCGTCTTCCATCTCGTACAGTACGTCGAACACGTCGAGGGCGCGATGGTCGTGCGTCACCACGAGCACGGCGGCCCCACGGTCGTGGGCAACCTTGCGAAAGAGCTCCATGACGCTCCGGCTCCGCACGCTGTCGAGCGCCGCCGTGGGTTCGTCGGCGAGGATGAGGGTGGGCTCGTTGGCGAGCGCCCGCGCGATGGCCACGCGCTGCTGCTCGCCTCCGCTGAGCATCTCCGGGTACGAATCCTCGCGATTGATCACTTCGAGATAGCTCAACAAGTCGCGGGCACGCCGCCGGCCCTGCTCCTTGCCTCCGAGCTCGCAGGCCAGCTCGACGTTCTCGCGCGCATTGAGGAACGAGGTCAAGTTCGCCTTCTGAAATACGAACCCCAGATGCTGCCGGCGCAGCCGTGAGAGGTCCGTCTGGGCAACGCCGTCGTCGACCACCAGGCGATCGTCGAAGAACACCTGGCCCTTTTCGGCCGGCGAAACGAACCCTAGCGCTTTGATGAGCGTCGACTTTCCGGAGCCGCTCGGCCCCAGTAGGGCGGCCACCGAGCCCCTGCGCAGCGAGAAGCTCACGTCGTCGAGCGCCACCACCGCGCTGGACGCTACGCCGTAGGTTTTTCGAAGACGAACGGCTCGGACGGCATCGGTCATCGGTCAACCCTCCAGGGCGCGCGCCGGGTCGATGCGCAGGACGTGACTGAGCCCGAGGAGGCTCGCCAGGGTGACCATGGCGAACGTGGCGATCGGCGCCACCAGCGAGATGGTGGAGGTGATGAGGACCCGCCGGGGAAACATCGGATAGAAGAGCTCGCCGATGGTGTAGGCGACCGCATAGCCGATGACGCCGAGGAGCCACGACTGTTGGAGCACCAAGCCGAGCAGCCGCGAGCGCGGCGCCCCCAGCAGCTTGAGGACCGCCAGGTCGTGGGTCTTCTCCAGCGTGAGGTTGTAGATGACCATCATCACGATCACCGCGGCGGTGAGCGTGAGAATCACGGTGAATAGGCCGATCTGCATCCGCGCACGCTGAACCACGCCGCCCAGAAGCAGCGTCTCTTCCTCGTCTTGCGAGTAGACGGTGACGTCTCCCCAGCTCCGCATCGTCTCGCGCACACCGGCGACGCGGTGTGCATCGGCGTCCACCAGCACCGCCGCGAGGGGCGGCGACGCGAGCGCGGGCGCACGCCACTTCGGGTCTGCCAGCAGGTCTTCGAGCGAGGGCTGCGTGCGACCGAGGTCGGTGCGTCGCAGGCGGTCCACCGTTCTCGAGCGCTCGAGCTGGGTGGCCTCGGCCGGCTGATCGAAGGCCACCAGCTCGGCGTCGCCGACGCTCACGAAGGCCACCGAGTCGCCGCCGGAGGTCAGCGCGTTCTTGGTGAGGCCTACCACGCGGTAGGGCTCGCCAGCTAGCACCAGCGATTCGCCAATCGCGAGGCCGAGCGATGCGTCGGCGATCATCTCTCCGTGTGCCTGTCCGAGGCCGCGACCGCGAACGATCGGAAGCGATCCACCCGCGTCGTCCGGCCACCCGAGCCCCACCAGGGCGATGCGCATGGTGTCGCCGCGGTACTCGCGCTGGATGACCTGGTAGGTATAGGGCCGCGCTCGTTTGACCCCGGGGACCGACGCGGCGCGGGCCTCGATGCTCGGGTCGAGCCGCGATCCATCCGCGAAGGGACCGTGCGTATCGCGCTGGACTACCCAGAGATCGGCGTGCATCGCGCGGGTGAGAATGGTGGCGTCGTCCACCATGCCCGCGTAGATGCCTTGCATCGCGACGACGACGCTCAGGAGCAGCCCGAGGCCGAAGGCCGTTCCGACGAATCGAGCCAGGCGGCGGCGTACGTCGCGAATCGCCAGGTTCATCGGGCCACCCAACGCCGGCCCGGCGGAAGGGCTCCGCCGGTAGCGGCCGGGCCGAGCACCGTATCGCCCTCCGCGAGGCCACCCGCGACCTCCACCAGATCGCTCCCCGAAATACCGAGGGTCGGCCGGACGACGGCGATCTTGCCCCCACGGTCCACGAGGACGTACGTGCCCGACTCGTCTTGGTGGAGCATTCGGGCCGGAATGCGAAGCACCGATTCGCGGCGAGTCAGCTCGATGCGCACGTCGGCACGCTGACCGATGGCTACGCGGCGCTCCAGGTGGTCTGGCGTCACCTCCACCAAGAGCTCGTGAGTCTGCCGATCGGCCTCCCACGAAACCCTGGAGACGCGCCCGGCGACCGGCGCGGTACTGCCGGGAAACACGATGCGGGCGAGCTGATCCGAAGCCAGCTGTGGCAGCAAGGTCTCGTCGATGGCGGCGTTGACGTAGACGCGCGTGGTGTCGACGATGCGTAGCACCGTCGACCCGATGGCGACGGTATCGCCGGGATCGCGCAACCGACGGGTGACCATTCCGTCGAAGGGAGAGAGAAGCGTCGCGCGCACCATCGCCACGCGGCGCTGCTCGGCGCTCCCGCTTGCCACGTCGATACCGCGGGTCGCCTCGGAGCGCTGGGCGAGAACCCGATCGAGCTCCGCTCGTGCCACTCGCAGTCGGTCGCTCGCCTCGTCTCGCTGCTGACCGGGAACGGCCCCGAGCGCGAAGAGGCCCACCATGCGCGTAGCTTCACGGTCGGCGGTGGAGAGGAGCGCACGGGCTCGGTCCTCTTCCGCCGCCAGCCGCTGAAGCGAGGCGCGCGCCGCGCCGACGCCGGTCTGCGCGGAGCGAAGGTCGGCCTGCGCCTGGTTGGTCTCGAGCCGTGCGAGCTCCTGCCCCAGGCTCACCCGCGTTCCTTCTTCGACCAGCACCTCGCTGATCCTACCCACCAGGTCGAATCCGACGGCCGCCTCTCGCTGGCTCTCCACGGTACCGCGGCCGAACGCTTCCTGAACCACGGGGCCTCGATCGACGCGAACCGCCTCGACCCGAACCGGCGACCAGACCCTGAACCATGCCACCACCAGCGCGACCAGCACGAGTGCCGCAGCCCAGGTGCCGCGCCGAAGCAGTCCGAGGAGCTTTCGCAAACGTTGGGAGATGGGCATGGCGTGGGGTACCGACAGAGGGAAGAGAGATATCGAGCGAGATACGAGCGCCGCGCGGACTACGGCGGTCGCCCGCGCGGCTTACGAGACGCCGCGGACGCGGGGGCCAGGAGGGCAAACAGAGCGGCACGCACGGACGCCGCCTCGGTACGCCCCGGCGAACGTGAGGAACGCGGTGATGCGGAGAGCGCGAGCATGCGTATGGTTCCCACCACGACCACCGACAGTGCCTCCGCATCGATGTCTCGGCGGAAGTCGCCGGCTTCCTGCCCCTCGCGCAGGCACGCCACCACGAAGGCGCGGCTCTTCCGAACGCACGCGGCAAGGCGCGACGAAGCATCCGGAGGGAGAGACAGAAAGAACTGCTCGGAGACGACGAGGCGCATGATTCCCAGTTGCGCGCCCACGGCACTGCTGCGCGCCTCGATGAAGCGCTCCAAGCGGTCGCGCGCCGGAAGGTCGGCGGGGGGGAAGGTCGCGTCGAGCACCGAGTCCACGCGGACGGCGACGGCGTCGAGCAGAGCGTCGACGGTTGCGAAGTGACGGAACATCGCGCCACTGCTCAGCCCCACCTGCTCGGCCACGCTGCGCGTGCTGAGTGCGGCGATGCCCTTGGTCGCGATGATGTGCAGGGCGGCGTCGGCCAGCTCCGCCTTCCGGGTCGACGAAGCCCTGCGAAGAATCGCCATCCCTTGTAAGTAACCGCTTACTTACAAACGAGCAACAAGATCCCCGAAACACGGGAGAAGCGGCCCAGCGAATCCGTTTGCCGCTGCCTTGGCTCCTACCTGGCGTCATCGGAAAGGACTCCACCATGTGTCGACGCATCGTTTGTGACAGCTGCAAGAAACCGACCTACGCTGGATGCGGCATGCACGTAGAACAGGTTCTGGGCGAAGTGCCGCGCGCCGAGCGATGCTCGTGTCGCGAGGCGGCCGCGAAGGGCGCAGACACGCCGAGCGCCCGTCGCCCGTTCGGAACCTGACAAGGAGGACCCTTGCACAGAGTCAAGTTCAGCTATTGGTCGGACCCCTTGTGTATCTGGGCGCTCGTCGCCCAAGAGAAGCTCAACCGGGTTCTGGCCGAGCTCGGGGAGTACGTTCGCGTGGACTACCGCATCGTCCCGGTGTTCGGCAGCATTCGCTGGCGCTTCACCGAGGGGCCTTGGGCCAAGGACGGCCCCGAGGGGCGGGTGGTCGCCACCCGAAAGATCGCCCAGGAAGGCGGACGCTTGGACGTCAGCGGCGAGTGTTGGCGGACGGTGCAGCCGGCATCGTCATGGGCGCCCGCCGCGGCCATCAAGGCGGTGTTCGCGCTTCCCGACGGGCAAGGCGAGGTGGTCGGTCCTGACTATCAGCGAGCGCTGCGGGAACGCTTCTTCGTCGACGAGGCGAACATTGCCCTCCGGTCGGTTCAGCTGGGTCTAGCCGAGGAAATGGGCCTCGCACGCGCGCCCATCGAAGCTTGCTTGGACGACGGAAGCGCGCTCGCGCAGGTGTGCGAGGACCACGCGGAGAAGGAGCGCCTACGGCTCCAGGGATCGCCCACCTACGTCTTCGACGGCGGACGCGCCATGCTCTACGGCAACTTCGACTACCGAATCTTGCTCGGCACCGTCGAGGAGCTGGTGCGGGGCGTCCGTCCGGGCGGCTCCGCCTGCTGAGGCTCAAGTCGGAGCGCCGAAGTCCGTTCCATGGGCTCGAAGGAGACTCCATGAACATCGACGCAGCAATCTCGGCACACTCCAAGTGGAAGCACCGTCTCAAGGCGTACATCGACGGCACGTCGACGGAGAAGCTTTCCTGCAGCGTTGTGGAGAAAGACGATCAGTGCGACCTCGGTCGCTGGCTCAAGTCGCCCGAGGCCAAGGCGCTCGGCACGAAGGCAAGCGAGCTCGCCCCACAGCATGCGCAGTTTCATCGTTGTGCCGCGGACGTCGTCCGGGCGGTCGATCGCGGCGCCAAGGCGGAGGCGGAGGCCAAGCTAACCATGGGGAGCGAATTCTCGCGCGTCTCCGCGAAGCTGGTGACGCTGCTCAGCGCACTCCGCAGCGTCGTCGGGTAGCTAGCCCGTGCCGAGAGCCATGGGCTGATCGCTACCGGCGTTTCACGGTCGTTTCAACGTTGTTTCAGGGCGCTTCAACGCAGGGGGCGCGGGCCGAGATCGCCCTCGCGTGGCGATCAACCGCCGTGGCCCGAAGGTTGCTTCGGCCCCCCCCATGACCGCCGCCCCCGCCGTGAGCACCG
>JABFRG010000784.1 GCA_013141295.1 Polyangiaceae bacterium | reverse complement strand
CCCGGACCGAGTGCCGGAGCCGCTCGAGCGCGGGGCTCTCGAGCGGCGGTACCGCAGACGCCAGCTCCAACGCGCGTTCGGTCCAGGCGCCCACCGCCAGCGCGGCGCGTACCAGATCCTCGAGTTGCGCCAGGTTGCTCGAGACGCCACCGCACCGACAGAGCTCGTAGAGGACGCGGTCGAGGGCGTCCGGTGCGCCGTCGGAGAGCGCCACCTCGGCCCAGAACGTCAGCACTTGCTCCAGCCACGGAACCGACAGCGCAGGCTCGCGCCGCAGGCGCAGCATCGCTTCGTTCAGCGTGGCGATGGCGCTCCCCAGCCATCCGGCTTCGGCCATCGCCCGTGCGTGCACCACCGAAGCGGCCACGAACGCGTCGAGCCCTTCCGGAAAGGTCGCCGCCAGCTGTTGCGCCTCGATGCGTTCGAGGGTCGCGCGGTGCACGATCAAGCCGTCTGCGGCTTCGCCGCTCCAGCGGAAGCGACCTTCGGCCACCCACCGCTCCACCACCTGGGCCACCCGCGCCGGATCGCCGTCGGTTTGTCGGTGGAGAATGCGCGCGCCGTCCTCGCGAATCCAGTCGAGCCGTCCGGAGTCGGCGAAGAGCTCGTGCAGATCGTCGTGCGAGAGTGCCATGGTGGGCGCTTCGCGGGGCGCGCTCGACCAGTTGCGCGAGGGTGGACCGGTGACCGGCTCACCGCGTAGCCGCTGCAGGACCTCGGCGGCGGACGCCGGTCGATCTTCCGGGGCCGGCGCCAGCAGCGCATCGACGACCTCGGCCACGTGCGGCGGGGTAGTGGGTGCCACCTCGAGGAGCGACCGCGGGGCCGAGAACTTCGCCGCCAGGAGATCGCGAATCTCCCGCGCCTCGTGCGGATAGCGGCCGGAGAGGTTGCGAAACAGCATGGTGCCCACCGCGTACAGGTCGGCGCGCGGGCCGACGTGCCCGCCCACCACCTGCTCCGGAGAGAGGTAGGCTGGCGTACCGAGAATGCGTCCGTCGTCGGTGGCGGCCTCGAAGAGGCTGCCTTGCGAGAGTCCGAAGTCGAGCAACGTGGGAAAACCCTCAGCGTCCACCAGGACGTTGGCCGGCTTCAAGTCGCGGTGGACGATGCCCGCTTCGTGCACCCGGCCGAGCACGTCGAGGAGCCGCTCGGTGGGGGTTCGGAGTCGATCCCACGGCGCGGGCACCGGCAGCCCCGGAAAGGGTCGCCCCACGAAGAGGGGCATCACCACGAACACGGCTCCCTCTTCGATGCCCTCGTCGATGAGATGCGCGGCGCCGGGGAGGCGCAAGCGCCGCAGCGCGACGATCTCGGCGCGGATGTCGGCGGCGTGGGCGGGCGACGACGCCACGAGCAGCTTCACCGCGACCACGTTGCCGGTCACCGCGTCGTGCGCCGACCATACGGTCCCGTGCGCGCCGCGTCCCACGTGGTCCGCGAGCTCGTAGCGCTTGGCCACCACGCGCCCGCGTTCCATGGACCGGGGCGTCGTGAGCGCGGCCGGTACCCGAGAGATCTTGGCCACCTCCGCCAGGAACGAGTCCACCGTGACCGACCAGCCGGTTTGGCCGGCGTCGAACGACGAGGCTCCGGCGCCGAGCGTCTCCGCTTCGGGCTCGGGCTCTCGCGGGCGCTCCTCCGTCACGTTCCCGCGGCGTCCAGGAGGCCGGCCTGGCGTGCGGCCTCCCGGAGCTTGTCCTTGATGGTCTGGAAGCGCTTCCGCAAGCGCGCGGCCTCGCGCTTCAGCGCGTCGCCCGAAGGCGGCGGCTCGGCTTCGTCGTGCATCACCGCCACCAGATCGTTCCAGGCGAGCTTGCGATCCACCCGGAGCATCAGCAGTGTCTGCTCGTCGGGCGGGAGCGACTCACGCAGTGCGAGCAGCCGACTCCGCTGCTCGGTGCGCAGCGCGGTGAGGGTCTCGGTTCGTACCTTCGCTTCCACCTCGGCCAGTGCCGGGTCGTCCGGGAACGGCTGGAAGCGCGCCTCTCGTCGTCGTCGGTCGCGCCGATAGCGAAGCGAGGTACGTCGCGCCACCGCATAGGTCCAGGTTCGCACCGACGAGCGCCCCTCGAAGGTCGAGGTGGCCTTCCAGATGGCCTCGGCGAACATCGCGAACACCTCCGCGGCGTCGCCCTCGTCGCGGTGGAGCGACCAGAGGAAGGCCTGTACCTCGGGCCCGTAGGTACGCAGCACCAATGTGGTGGCGAGGTTCGCATCGCCCGCCGCGAGGGCCGCCCGCGCTCGTTCCTCCGCATGCTCCGCACCCGGCGCGTCCCGATCGAAACTCATGGGTATTTCCAGGCTATCACGGTCCGTATGTGGGGGAATGGGGGCTTTCCCACCCACCGCCGCCGGGCTTTCTCGGGCTTTTTTGCATCACATTCGAAAGGCGCGGCAACCACCCAGATGACCGCGACGAGACCTCTCGCCGACCAGCGGTCACGATTTCGGGCCGGGGGCCAGTCACGCAGGCGAAGGGCCGGGCGGCAAACGAATGCCGCCCGGCCCGGAGCTCCATTCACGACGCTCCGCATGCGACATCCAGCCGAACGCGCGTGACCCGGGGAGAGCCATGATGAATCGAGTCTTCGCTATCACGGGCTATGCGCCGGTTTCCAACGGGGTCGAGGTGAGCGCCTTCCTCGCGACCTCCGCTGGCGCGAGCGAGCGCTCGCCGGAGGAGCTGCCCAGCGCTGCGACCGGCGAGGTGAGCCTCTCCACCGTGCGTCTGGCGCCCGGTAGTCATTCGTGGGTGTATGCCTACTCTTCTTCCAACCAGCTCGTGCTGGTGCTCTCGGGCCGGCTCTTCGTTCAGATGAAGGGCTCCGGTGATCGTGAGCATCGCGTGGCGCTCGGCCCGCGAGAGCTGGCCGCCTGCGAGGCGGGAACGCTCTTCCAGCTCCGCAACGAGGCCGCAGAGCCCGCAGAGGCGCTGATCATCGTGTCGCCCCTCGTCCGCGAGCCTTCGCAAGGACCGTCGGACGGCGACGACCTCGTGCTCGTTGCGCGGGCCTGGGAAGACCTGGCCGGAGCAGACGGAGTGATGCCGCCGACGCCGCCCTCCGCGACGCGCGGCGGACATGCCCTCGAGCTGCTGGTCCTGCGTCGGCTCTCGCGCCCGCCCGGGTGAGCCCGTTCGAACCCGCGCGCTCCATCGATCCCCCCACCGAACACACGAGGAACACCATGCATCGACACCGCGAAGAGAAGTATTCGAGGCGGGCTCCGGATGCCCGTGACCTTCCATGATGGGGCCGAACGCGTACGCGCCGGCGGCCCCGTTCGTGCCCGTCGACGAGCGGAGCTACGTGCGGTACCGCATCACCCAGAGCGGCAAGGAGGTGGGCTGGGTCTACGCGCGCGGCGCACCCGATCGCACGAGCGTCGAGACCTGGCAGCTCTACACGCTGAACGTGCCCGGCCCCGAGCGAGCGCCGTACGCGTGGCCTAGCTTTCAGAACGCCGAGGTCGGCGAGGCGGTGCAGCGCAAGGACGTCGTGACGCGCTTCACGTACCACGGCGTCGCGCCGGAAGTGTCGCCGCCCAGCGGTCTCGAACGCGACGCGTACGTCGAGGTACACGCGCACTGCCGCACCTGACCGACCCAGGTTCGTTGACAGGGCGCGCCAGGTTTGGTGCGCTGTGTCCCCATGCACCGCACCTCTCTATTCTGCGCGTCCGTCATCCTCGCCGCTACCGTCGTGGGCTGCGGCCCCTCCAAGCGTGACGCGCAGGCCTACGTGGAGTCGCAAGGCGTGAGCAACGTCACGCTCACCAAGAGCGGTAAGGCCTTCGACTTCACGGGCACCAAAGGCGACGACTTCTGCACCGGTACGGTGAGCGTTCAGAAGGGCTTCGGGAGCACCAACCAGACCTTCTTCATCACCTGCGGTGCCGACACCCGCACGTGCAAGGCCGGCGCCCCAGCCGAGTGCGTTCGCATCGCCGATAAGCTCTACGACAAGGATGCCAAGGTGTTCCCCACGCAGGCCGCCGACCTGTACCGCACCGCGTGCACCGACAAGAACGGACACGCCTGCGGTCGTGTGGCGGAGTTCGAGAACATCGACAAGAAGTACGATCAGGTCCGGGAGTTCGCCAAGAAGGGCTGCGACCTCGACGACGGCGAGGCCTGCGCGCGCCTCGGACGCAGCGAGCTACAAGGGCTCGGCACCAGTAAAGACCCGGTCAAGGCTCTCGAGCTGTTCAAGAAGGCTTGTGACAAGGGATCGCTCAGCGGCTGCCGCGCCGCTGCCGGCCTGCTGGTGGACCACGACCCGCCCGACAACACCGGTGCGCTGCCTTTCGCGACCAAAGCCTGCGCCGCCAAGTTCGAAGATGGGTGTATTGTGCAAGGTCTCGTGTTCTTCCGCACCAAGGAGTACGTCAAGGCGCTCCCGCTCCTCGAGCCCGGCTGCGCGCAGGCGGATCACACCACCCATGCCTTCTCTTGCAACCTGGCGGGTGCCATCCTCTACGACGGGCTCGGCACCAAGAAGGATCTGCCGCGCGGCGTCGAGTACTTCGAGAAGGCGTGCGCCGCCGACAACGAGGACGGCTGCGTCAACGCCGGCCGCGCCTACAAGCTCGGCATGGGCGCCAAGCGCGACGCGGCCAAGTCGGCCGAGCTCTACGCCAAGGCCTGCAAGCTCGGCGCTACCAAGTACTGCACCAAGTAGCGGTCACGCCGCCGCGTCGCCGCCGCGATGCAAGCGCGGGCCGAGCACCAGCGTCAGCACCGCGGCTACCAGCAGGAACAGCGCGGAGAGAACCAGGACCGGGATCATCGCCTCTCGCCGGGCAAGAAGCGGCGAGAGCACCATGTTCGGGAGGATCGCCAGCACGCTGTATCCGCTCGCGACCAGGCCCACCCACCGCGAAGACAACGTACCGAGGACGTATCCGATGGCTATCGGCGCTGCCACGCCTTCGCCGAGCGCATCGAAGACCGACCCACCGATGGCGAGCCCCTGGGAGTGACCGGAGAAGGCGACCGCTGTCACCAGGAGCGCGAGAGCTTGCAAGCCGAGACCAGCGCCGAAGAACCAGGTGGGCGAGAGTCGCGCCCGGGTGCTGGCCAGGTAGGCGCCCAGCGCCACGAGCAACACCCCCATCACCGTGACGATGACCGGGTTGAGCATCTGCACCCATCGCATCGTGCGCGCGAGGCCACCCTCGTCGATTGCGGCGAACGCCGCGTCTCCCTGGGCGGTCTGGGCGCAGTTGGAGAAGAACATGGCGCCGAGGACCACGAGAAGGATCCATGGGCTGGGGCCGCCGCCGCCCCGCCGCACACCAGGCTCCGGGCGATACGGAGCTTGTTGGGGCGAGCCGGACACCAGCGCCTCGTGCGTGGCCCAGCGAAACGGGGCGCCTGGGATGGCGAAGGCCAGTATCGCGCAGGGGACGAGCGCGACCACCGCGGCGACCACCGGCAACGCATAGCTCAGGTACAGCGACGCCTCGCGCGTGCCACCCACGACCGCCGAGAACGCGGCGCCCACGTTCGTTGCGCCGTAGAAGAGGCTCGCAACGACCACTGCCTTCCACACGCGCCCTTCCTGGTCGAGCTCCTCCGCTGCGGCCACGTACACGAGCGGTCGTAGCAGTCCACCCACCACCGGAAGGACGAACAGCCCCAGCATCGGCGCAGCGGCGGCCACGCCGTGCACGAGCACCAGCAGCAGCGCCCCACCGGCGAGCAGAAAGCGGTTGCGCGTGGCCAGCGACAGCCCTCCCCCGATGGCGAGGCCCAGGATCGTGGCCATCATCGAGAGCGACATGATCATGCTGATGCGCGTCGAGGCCATGCCCCCTTCGGTCAGGAGGCGTGGAACCACCGTCGACCGGAAGCCGTAGTAGGCGAAGCGCTCGAAGAACGTGAACACCGTGAGCAGCGCGATGGCGCCGTAGTTTCGAGGCTTCATGGGACGCGATTGTAGGCGACTGCACCTTTCCGTCGAGAAAAGACTGGCCGCCGCGGCACGGCCGTTGCTACGGCGCTCCGCGAGGTCCGAAGCGTGCGCAACACACCGGCAATCACCCGCTCCGTCAACGTTCCTTCACACCGCACCGTGAACGCGGGTGCGGCGGTCATCCTGGCGTGCCTCCTCGCAGCCTGCAGCGGAACGCAGAGCGAGGCCGCCCGGCCCCACGTTGCCGCCGAGTCGCCGCCGGCCCTGCGGGAGGGATGCGTCGGCGTCGGTGGCAAGCCGTGCGCACCCAGCGCCGCCGGATCCAGCGCCGCCGCACCGGTGCGACGCATCGATCTGGCCACCGGGTGCCGCACCGCTATGCATCTCGCAGTGAGCGCAGCCATGCTGGAGGACGATGCATGGCCGTGCGCGTGCCACGAGAGCGAGCGCACGCCCAACGGCGTACGCGCCGGAGGCTGGTGCGGTCTTCCGCAGGCCAACGAGGGACCGCGCGGTGAGGTGTCGATCACCCTCGAACGCGTTGTGCTGGCCCCGGGCGAAAGCGCGCACGTGCTCGTGCGGCTGCGCAATCCCAGCGCCACCGCCGCGACCTATCGCCTGCCGGATCGCCATCTCTCGGCGCGCTTCGTCGACCTCCAGGGAAAGCCACTCACCGACGTCTTTCAGTCCGCCCCCTATCGCGACGAAGCGCTGGTCGAGCTGGCGCCGGGCGGGATTCTCGAAGTGTCGCTGGAGGTCGCTGGAACGTACGCGCGATGGGTCGGCACTGGCGCGTCGGCGACCACCGAGCAGCGCCGCCTCGCGCCCGGGCGCTACGCCATCCAGGTCTTCGTGAAAGGCCTGGGCGGCGAAGAATCGCGCCTCGTCCCGTTCGAAGTGCGTGGCGGGACTTAAGGGGCATTCATAGGTTGGTACTTTAGGCGGCCGCCTGGCAAATCGGGCGGCCGTATGCTCGACGCTCTCGCACGAGCGGGACGAGACCGGAGGAGAGCCGCCCTCTCGCGCGGTCCCGCTTCGGATGAGCTC
>JABFRG010000874.1 GCA_013141295.1 Polyangiaceae bacterium | reverse complement strand
GTGGCGCTGGGCGTCGGCGGCAGCGAGCACTCGCTCTCGCTCACCAACAAGGGCGGCCTGCCCATCGCCGAAGATGCCTTGAAGAAAGTGAAGGGGCAGGGGATGGTGCCGCTCGTCGAGCTTCAAAAGCGCGAGATCGAGCGCGTTCTTTCCGGGGCCCGACGCAGCCCCGTGTTCGTGGTTCCCGAGGAGATGCGAAATGCCCACGCTCAGTGACATCGAAGCCAAGGTGAGCCGCGGAGAGCGTCTCGTCACCGAAGACGCCCTTTTCCTGTTCAACCACCCGGACCTGCTCGCGGTGGGGCAACTGGCCAACCGCGTGCGCGAGGCCAAACACGGCGACCGCACGTACTTCAACAAGAACATGCGGGTCGAGGTCACCAACGTCTGCGTGGCCTCGTGCCTGTTCTGCTCCTTCGCCAAGCTCGAGGAAGGGTCGCCCGGCGCCCACACCATGAAGCTGGAAGAGGCCTGGCGCGAGCTCGAGACGCGCATGGACGACCCGCCCAGCGAGATCCACATCGTCAACGGCCTCCACCCGGGCTTGCCGTTCTCGTACTACGAGGACCTCATCAAGGGCTTCAAGCGCATCAAGCCCGACATCCACATGAAGTGCTTCACCGCGGTGGAGATCCACTTCTTCGCGCAGCACTACAAGATGACCTACGAGCAGGTCTTCGAGAAGCTCAAGGCGGCCGGCCTCGACAGCCTGCCCGGCGGCGGCGCCGAGATCTTCCACCCGGAGGTCCGCTCGCGCATCTCGGACGACAAGGCTACCGGCGCCGAGTGGCTCGAGGTGCACCGTATCGCGCACCGCATGGGCCTCCGCACCAACGCCACCATGCTCTTCGGGCACATCGAGACCTTCGAGCACCGGGTCGATCACATGCAGCGGCTCCGCGACTTGCAGGACGAGACCAAGGGATTCCAGGCCTTCATTCCGCTGGCGTTCCACCCGGACGGCAACGGCATGAAGAACCTCCCGGCGCCCACCGCCATCGACGATCTGCGGACCATCGCGGTCTCGCGCCTCTTCCTCGACAACTTCGACCACGTGAAGGCCTACTGGGTCAGCTCCACGCCCGACGTCGCGCAGATCGCGCTCCGCTTCGGCGCCGACGATCTCGACGGCACCATCGTCCACGAGACCATCTACCAAGCGGCCGGCTCCACGTCGCCGCAAGGCCTGTCGTACGCGCAGCTGGTGCGGCTCATCCGCGAGGCCGGTCGCATTCCGGTGGAGCGCGACACGCTCTACAACGTGGTGAAGGAGCACCCCCGCGCGGCGATGCCCGAGGCGGCGGTGAAGGTAAAGGACCGCAAGGCACACCTGCACGTCATCGGAGGTGCATCGTGACCGTGCGCGTCGCCGCGGTGGGCTATCTCAACGCCCGCCCGCTCTGGGACAAAGTGCCGGTGGCCATGCCCGAGGCATCGCTCTCTCTGGCGTCGCCGCGAGAAGTGGCGCGGCAGCTGGCCGAGGACGAAGCCGACGTCGCGCTCATGCCGGTGGCTGCGGCTGCGGCCTTCGGCGACGTCGAGATGGTGCCGGGCATCGCCATCGGTGCCCGCGGCCCGGTGCGCAGCGTGGTTATCGTCAGCCAGGAGCCCATCGCCTCGCTGTCGGAGATCGCCCTCGACCTATCCTCGCGCACCAGCGTGGTGCTGGGGCGGCTCCTGCTCCGGCGCCTCGGCACCGCGCCGAAGTTCCTCGGCATGGAGCCGGGTGAGATCGCGTCGCAGGTGGCGGGCTCCCGCGGCGCGCTGATCATCGGCGACGCGGCCCTGGCGCTGGAGAACAAGTTCCCCCACGTCCTCGACCTCGGGCAGGCGTGGTTCGAGTGGACCGGGCTGCCCTTCGTGTTCGCCGCATGGTGTGCGCGGGAAGGGCGCATCGATCGCGCGCAGGCCTCGCTCCTCGCCCGGGCCAAGGAGCTCGGTCTCGAAGAGCGCGGGCGGCTCGCCGCCGAGTATGCGCAGGCGAGCGGCCTCGATGCGGCCTCGCTCCAGAGCTACCTCCACCAGTCGATTCGCTACGACCTCGGCGACGCCGAGCGCGCCGGGCTCGAGCGCTTCTTCCTCGAGGCCAACCGCGAGAATCTCCTGCCGCGCGCCAAGGTGCGCTTGGTGGGCGACGCGAGCGCGCAGGTCGCAGTGCCCGAAGCGATCGACAGCCTGCTCTCGCGGGCGTCGCAAGGTGAGCGGCTGTCCGCAGCCGAGGGCGAGCGCCTCTTCACCGAAGCCTCGCTCCACGAGGTCGGCGCAGCCGCCGACGCGGTGCGCGCCCGCAAGCATCCGGAAGGGGTGGTCACCTACATCGTCGACCGCAACATCAACTACACCAACGTGTGCACCACCAGCTGCCGCTTCTGCGCGTTCTACCGGCCGGTGGGTCACGCCGAAGGCTACGTCCTCTCGCGCGAAGTGCTCGCCGAGAAGATGCAAGAGGTGGTGGACGCCGGCGGCGTGCAGATCCTCCTCCAGGGAGGGCTCAACCCCAACCTGCGCATCGAATGGTACGAGGATCTCTTCCGCTGGATGAAGCAGACGTTTCCGCTGGGCCTCCACGCGCTCTCGCCGGAAGAGATCATCCACATCGGCGAGATCGAGAACCTCCCGGTGGAGACCGTGCTCTCGCGGCTCCACGCGGCGGGGCTCGACTCGGTGCCGGGCGGCGGCGCCGAGATCCTGGTGGACCGGGTCCGCAAGGTCATCGCCAAGACCAAGTGCCGGAGCGAAGCCTGGCTCTCGGTGATGCGCGTCGCCCATCGGCTCGGGCTCCGCTCCAGCGCGACGATGATGTACGGCACCACCGACACCCCGCGTGACCGCATGCTGCACCTGCTCAAGCTCCGTGAGCTCCAGGACGAGACCGGCGGCTTCACCGCGTTCTTCTGCTGGGACTACCAGCACGAGCAGGGCACCCACATCTTGCCTTCGCAGACCGGGACCGAGCACTACCTGCGCATGCAGGCGGTGGCGCGGCTCATGTTCGACAACGTCGACCACGTGGGCGCCTCGTGGGTCACCCAGGGGCCCGACGTGGGCCAGGTCGCGCTGCGCTTCGGCGCCGACGACTTCGGGAGCGTCATGTTCGAAGAGAACGTGGTCTCCAGCGCCGGCACAACGTTCCGCATCGACGCCGCGGCCATCGAGGGCCGCATCCGCGAAGCGGGCTTCCGACCGGCGCGGCGCAACGTCAAGTACGACTGGCTCACCGTTCCGGAGTAGCCATGCGCATCGTCCACGCCGACGGCGTCTTCACCGGCACGCAGGAAATCCTCGATGGCGCCGTCGCCCTCGAGGGAGATCGCGTGCACGCAGTGGGAAGTGCCGCCGACGTCGCCTCCGCGTTTCCCGGAGCCCCGGTGCAGCGCGTCAACGGCGTGGTGTTCCCCGGGCTCGTGAACGCGCACACGCACGTGGAGCTCTCGGTGTTCCACGGCGCGGTCCCGTCGGGGCTCGGCTTCGTGGGCTGGGTCGACAGGTTCATGGGCCTTCGCGGTTCGGTTTCACCGGAGGCCACCGCTGCGGCCATCGAACGCGCGGCAGCCACCTTGGCCGAGCGGGGGACGGTCGCGGTGGGCGACATCACCAACGGGCTCTCGGCGGTGTCTGCCCTCGCGGCTCAGGGCCTCGGAGGGTGGGTCTTTCACGAGCTCTTCGGGCTCGGCGCGCAAGATGTGGCGGCCCGCTACGCGGCGATGCCCACGGCCGCGGTCGGACGCGACTTCGGCGATCTCGCCTATCACCGCGCGCCGCACACCCTGCATACGCTGCACCCTTCGGTGCTGGCCCTCTTCGCCGACGAAGCGCGCACGCCGGGGGCGCGTCTCTCGGTGCACCTTGCGGAGCATCCCGGCGAACGCAGACTGCTCGAGCACGGCGACGGCCCCATGGCCGACTGGCTCCTCGCCCGCACCGGCGCCCGCGTGTCCGGGGTTTCTCGCGGGCCCGTGGCCTACGCCGGCGACCTCGGACTGCTCCGCGAGAACGTGATGTTGGTGCATCTTACAGACGCCACCGGCGAGGAGCTCGACCAGGTGGCCACGGCCAAGAGCCCGGTCGTCCTCTGCCCGCGCTCCAACGTCTTCATCGAGGGTCGCCTGCCCGACGTCCGCGCCATGCTCCGTCGCGGCATCGAACCGGCCCTCGGGACCGATTCGCTGGCCTCGAACGATACCCTCGACGTCCTCGACGACGCGGCGCTGCTCCGCCGGTCCTTCCCCGACGAGCCAGCCTCGATCTGGCTCCAGGCGGCCACGCGCAACGGCGCCCGCGCCCTCGGGCTCTCCGGCGTTGGCGAGCTCGCAGCTTCCGCGGCGCCCGGCGTCTACGCCATCGAGGGTGCCCTCGAGGGCCGCAGGCCCGCCGACTTCGTTCTCGATCACCGTGACCGGACGCGTCGCGTCCTCGCCCGAAGGAGCGCCTCGTGACCGTCCTCGCCAAGCTCCGCACCTACGGCAACCTCGTTGCCATCTCGCACACCATCTTCGCCATGCCGTTCGCGGCCAGCGCCGTGGCGCTCGCCACCCGGGAACCGCACGAGCCGCTCACCGCCCGCCGCATCGCGGCCATGCTGGTGTGCATGGTCTCGGCCCGCTCCGCCGCCATGGCCTTCAATCGCTACGCCGACCGCGACGTCGATGCCAAGAACCCGCGCACCAAAGGCCGTGAGATCCCGGCGGGAAAGGTCTCGCCGCGGGAAGGCCTCTCGCTCGTGGTGGTGGCGTCGCTCATCTTCCTGGGCGCTGCCGCCACGTTGGGGTTCTGGCCGGCGGTGCTGGCGCCGCTGGTGCTCGCGATGCTGCTCGGCTACTCGCTGGCCAAGCGCTTCACCTGGGCGGCGCACCTGTGGCTCGGCGTTGCGCTGGCGCTGGCTCCCGGCGGCGCCTGGATTGGCATGGGCGTGGCTCCCAACGCCGGCATCCTCCTGCTCATGGGGGGCGTCGTCACCTGGCTCTTCGGTTTCGATATCCTCTACTCGCTCCAGGACGAGCATTTCGATCGCGAACAGGGCCTCCACTCGGTGCCGGCGCGCTTCGGACTCGGCCGCTCGCTGGTGCTCTCTGCGGTGGCCCACGTGGTGACCGTCGCCTGCTTCGCTGCCGCGGGCATCGCCCTCGGCGTGCATCTGCCCTACTTCCTCGGGGTGGGGATCTCCGCCGCGATCCTGGTGTACGAGCACGCGCTGGTGGGGAAGGGTAACCTCGCCAAGATCGACAAGGCGTTCTTCGACATGAACGCCTACGTGAGCATGGCCTTCTTCGGGTGCACGCTGGCCGACGTTCTCTTACGCTGAGCGTACGAGCCATGATTCCCTCGGCGTTCCAGACCCGCGGCCTCCTGCGCAATCTCAACGTGCTCGCGGTGGGCGCCGGCCTCGCGTCGGTCACTGGCGCCATCTTCTCGCTCATCTTCAGCAGCGGCAGCGACGCGGTGCGGCTGGGCATTTCCACCACCCTGCCTACGCTGGTGCTCGGCATGGTGTGGGCCATGCTGCTCCGCTGGCGAAAGACCGTGGGGGCCTCCGCCCTTCGCTGGGGCTGGCTCGCCTCGATACCGCTCGCCGCGCTCAACGGCGGCCTCGCTGCGGTGGGCCTCTTCTGGAACGGCAACACCAGCCTTCTGGAGGCAGTGGGCATGGGCGTCCTCCTCGGCAGCACCATCGGCGCCATCTTCTGGGTGCCCGGCCTCATCGCCACGCTGGTGTGCTTCGGCATTCCCCTGGCGTGGGGCCAAAGGCTCGCGGCCAAGGGGCTCGCCGGTGAGGAGCGCGGGGAGCTTCTGGTCGGCGCAGTGTCGGCGCTGGTCGGCATCTTGGGGGTCCTCATCGCGGCCGTGGCGCCGCCGCCGCACTTCTTCGACCCTTCAGAGGCATGGGGCCTGAGCGCCGTGCGGGTGCTCATCGAGGCGGTGGGCGCCGTGGCTGCACTGGCCGGGGGCGCGGCGGCGCTCGTCTCCCTGCTGCGGGCGGAGCGTCGCCGGACCTTCGTGCGCAACGTCGAAGCCGGCACCGTCCCGGGCTACCGCGTGGAAGAGAGCCACGAGGGCAAGGTGCTCATCCGGGTGAATGCCCAGATGCCAGGCTATCGCGTGGCCGACTTTCACGAAGAGGTCTACGCCCTCGACGAGGCCGGCGAAGCCAAGCGCGCGCTCCAGATTCCGCCGCGCGGGTCCTGATCCGGGGCTCCTCTGGCTCGCGAGCGTACGCCCCGCTTCCCCCCCAGTACGCAACGGTCGCGCTGCGGTCGCAGGGAATCGTCACCACGCGCGGAAAAAAGGTTTCGGTAAAACCTTGCGTAAGTACTGCGAAATACCGTGGTCACACGGTGTGGACGGAAAATTACACAAGTTTCTACTTGCACCTACATGACCGCCTGCTAGACCCAACTGTGCGTCGCGGTGAGGTTCTCACCGCGCGAAAGGTGTCTGCGATCCCCGACCCCGTCGAAATAGTTTCGACGCTGAACCTCGCGGAGGCCCCATCGATTCTCGCGCCCCACTGCGTGTGGGGCGAGGGCCGGTGTCATTACGCCAGGAGATTTTTCGGTACTCGGAGTTTACAATGTTCACCAACATCACCCGCCTCGCTGCCCTCGCCCTCGTTTCCATTTCCCTCGTGGCCTGCAGCGGCGAAGCCGATGAGTCGGTTCAGGAAGACAGCGCCGAAATCGTCTCGCGCACCGCGCGCTTCGAGACGTTCACCGGCCTGGACGGTCAGTTCTACTTCGACCTCGTGGCCGGCAACGGCGAGAACGTCCTGCGTTCCGAGGGCTACAAGTCCGAAGCGGCCCGCGACGGCGGCGTCAAGTCGGTGATCCAGAACGGCGTCGACGCGAAGAGCTTCGCGGTCCTCCCCGCCAAGAATGGCGAGTACTACTTCAACCTCAAGGCTGGGAACGGCGAGATCATCGCCACCAGCGAGACCTACACCACCAAGTCGAGCGCGACCCGCGCCACCCGCACGGTGCAGGCG
>JABFRG010000576.1 GCA_013141295.1 Polyangiaceae bacterium | reverse complement strand
TTTCGCTCGGCTCCTTTCGGGCGCGTACAAAAAGAGCGAAGGCGCCGATCGTTCGATGGGCGCCTTCGGCTTCGCTTCGGAGAAGGCTTACTTGGCGTTCTTCATGACCATGAAGCTGACGTTCGGTAACCCGCGAACGCTGCCGTCTGGAACACGCTCTTCACCACGACTGCCTGTACGTCTTGGTCTACCTGGAGCACCACGACGCCGGGGAATTCCTTGTTCGGGTACAGCTGCTTCCAGCGGTCCCGCTTGCCCTTGAGCTGGTTGAAGAGCTCGTCGATGCGCTGGAGGCGCTTGGACTCTTCGACCGCGCGGGAGTTGCCCGCGGGAGCGCCGTCCACCAGGATCTGGCTGCCGTTCACCGCCACGATGGGGGCGTCGAGCATGTCGGTGGCGTTGGTGGCGCTCGGGAGGTTCACGCCCTTGGCGGCCGGGGTTTCGCCCGACGCGCTGAAGGTCATGAGGAGGAACACGACGGTCACGACGAGGAAGTCGATCATGCTCGTCAGCGAGAGGCCCGCGTTGACGCTGCGGCCGCCGCCACCCTGAACGCGCTTCTGCACGAACTTCAGGGGCACCGCGTGCATCAGTCGTCGTCCGGCAACATGAATGGTCATGGCGTCTCCCTCAGTTCACGGAGAAGGTGACGTTGAAAGACGGCACTTGTTCCGTCTTCCCGCCGAGGTTGAAGTTCCGCTGCGGCGTGTAGATGGCGTCGATGACCGCGATGACGAAGACGTAGGGCGTCTCGTTGTCGGTGTGCAAAATCGCCTGGTCGAATTTCTTGTCGCTGCCGTCGCGGTGGGACCCGTTGGTCTTCCACTCGGATTCGATCTTGGCTGCGAGATCGCGGTACTGGACCAGCTTGCGGCCGCCGCCGGCGACGGTGACGTCGTCCTTGCGGGGAACGTCCACCGAGCTGACCACCGTGGAGCCTTGCTTCCACACGAGGACGAACTTTTCCGGAGAGCGCATCTCGACGTGAAGCTGCTTCTCTGGCTCCACCTTGTCGACCTCGACGTCTGGCCGCGGGGGACCCGGGACCTGCGCGTTGGCATTGATGCGCGCCATGTGCGTCCACACGGCAGTGATGAGAAGGAACGAGATCGTGACCATGAGTAGGTCGATCATCGGGATCATGTTGATCTCCGAGTCGAGACTCCTGCGGCCACCGCCGCCTCCGCCGTCTACGTTTACGCCACCCATCGCAATACTTCCTGGTTCGAGAAGAGGGGAGCAGGGTTCACTGCTCCCCCAGAAACGAGGCTACCCGTCACGTAACTTTGGGGCTGATCAGCCCACGCCGGAGAGGTTGACCTTCTGGCGATTGGTGACGACGAGGTTGAGCACTTGCACGCTCGCCTCGTTGATGTCGTCTTCCAGCGCCTGGGTCTTGCCGTTGAGCACGGCGTAACCGACGAGGCCGATGAGGGCGACGATGAGACCGAAGGCCGTGCAGTTCATGGCCTCGGAGATACCTTCTGCGAGGATGCGGGCCTTCTGGCTCGGGTCCACGCTCTCGCCGGAGACGGCGCCGAAGCTCGTGATGAGACCGGACACGGTTCCGAGGAGGCCGGAGAGCATCGAGAGGTTCGCCATGAGGGCGAGGTAACCGGTGCGCTTGGCGATGCGGGGGATCTCACGGAGAGCCGCTTCGTCCATGGCCGCCTGAACTTCTTCGTCCGGACGGTTCACCTTCACGAGGCCCGCCTGCACGATGCGCGCGAGGGGCGCGTTGGCGGCAGAGCACATCTTGACGGCCTTCTGCACGTCACCCGCGAGGATGCACTTCTGCATGGTCGCGAGGAAGACGTCCTTGTTGATCGACGAGCCGTAGAGATACAGCGCGCGCTCGATGATGATGCCGATGGTGAGGATCGACCAAAAGAGGATGACCCACATGCCCCATCCACCATCCTTGAAGTGCTTCCAAATACCGGCCATGAGCGTATCTCCGTGCGAGGGGCCGCTCCACTGTTGTTGTGCGGAGCGAGCGCGAGTTCTTGTGCGATCAGTTACTGAGCTGGGTAGCCTGAGCCTTCGTTTTGTTCCCACCATCGCGTGAGCGGAGCGAGAGCGACGAGACTCGTTCGTGACGTAAGAAAAAGAAGAAGAGCGAAGCGGGTCATACTCGAAGAGCTCTCGCCCGGCGATATCGATCGCCCGAACGCTCGCAGGTCGAGCGGGCGAAGCATCGCGATTTGGACCCTCGCCGTCAATAGAGTTTGGGCGATCAGCGTGGGAAAAATTGAATGCGTTCAACGTCTTACGTATTTTCTCTTGGGACTGTAATTACGGCATGGGTGCCTGTGCGGTAGAGGGTGGGCCCCGTCCGCTGCGTCCATTCTTTTCCACGTCGGCTGAAGTGGCCTGGCGCCGACCGGCTCGCGGTACCGGTCACGGTAGGGCGGCGTGTGGCGTCCCGTGGTGGCGGGCATCGGTTTCGACCGATGCACGCGGCCCGCGCACGTTCGTCGGAAGGGCCCCTGCGCGCGCCCGGCCCAGGCCACCGAAAAACATCGCAGCGGTGTCGTTGACTTGTGCGATCGAAGAAAGATATCGTCTCTTTGTTTCGCGCTTTGCAGTTGGTCGCATGGCCATGAAGCGCGCAGATTTTCGGGGTAAAATGCCCCGGTTGACTTGCGAAGCCGAGGACGAAAGGAGCATCGCGGATGTTCGTACTTCTGTTGAGTGGGGCCCCTGCTGCCGCAGCGAGCGGAAGCAGTGGCGGGTTCATGGATGCCTTCAAGGAGAACCCGTACTTCATCGTGGCCAACCTCCTCGTCTCGGCGATCGTCATCGCGATGATCGTGGAGCGCTTGATCTTCCAGATGACCAAGTATCGCGTGAACTCGAAGGAGTTCTTCGCGCAGGTGAAGAAGCTGGTTACCGGCGGCAATATCGACCGCGCCATCAAGCTGTGCGAGGCGGGTGACTACCCGACCCTGCAGCTCGTGAAGGCGGGTCTTACGCACGCCAACAAGGGCCCGGACGAGATCGACGCGGCCATGAGCGAGAAGGTGGGCGAGCTGAAGCCCGCGGTGGAGAAGCGCGTCGGCGCTCTCTGGTCGATGGCCAACATCGCGACCCTCATCGGGCTCCTCGGCACGGTGTTCGGTCTCATCCACACCTTCGCCAAGGTCTCCGATGCGGCGCTCTCCCAGGCCGATCGTCAGCGCGCACTGGCCAACGGTATCGCGGAAGCCATGTACAACACCGCGCTCGGCCTCGGCATCGCGGTGGTCTGCATGATCGCGCACGTCATCCTGCACACCCGGGCGAAGACCATCCAGCACGATCTGGATGCGACCCAGGAGCGCGTCTTCAACCTGCTCACCATCCAGGCCCGGCCCGGCGGCGGCCAGTACTGAGACATGGCCGAGCCCGAGCGACTCAGTGCTGCGCAGCGGAGCAAGATCCGCCGTTTGTCGCAGCCCAAGGAGCTAGCCCCGGACGAAGAGGGCGGCGAGCTCAACATCATTCCGTTCCTCGACATCGTGACGAACGTTCTGATGTTCGTGCTCGCTACCATCAGCGTCACGTTCACCGCGACCATCGACACCTCGCCGCCGCGGGCGGGGGGTGGTCGTGCGAACCCCAATCAGGCGCCCTCGCTCAGCCTCACGGTCATCATCGTGGGGGACGGCTTCAGCATCAAGGCGCGCGGTGGCAACATCGCGCCCGGATGCGCCGATGCGGGGCCGGGTCTCGCCATTCCCAAGGTCAACGGCGAGTACGACTACAATGGCCTCAAGGTCTGCGCGGCGAAGCTCAAGGGCCTCTCCGACGACTTCAAGGAAGAGCGTCAGGTCACGCTGAGCGCCAACCCCAACATCCCCTACTCGGTGGTGGTGGGGACCATGGACGCGGTCCGCGTGGCGGAGCCCCAACCCGGCTCCGACAAGGTTGCAGAGCTCTTCCCCGAAGTGAACTTCGGTCTCGCGAGGTGATGCCGTGACCCAGAAACCTCCCACGCAAGGCGCACCCGTCGTCACCCACAAGCCGGCGGGCATGGTCACGTTCAAGCGCGAGCTCCGAAAGGAGATTCGCCGCCGGGCGGAGGCGCCCGAGGTGAACTTCCTCAACATCACCGCCATGCTCGACATGATGACGATCATTCTCGTCTTCTTGCTCAAGAGCATGTCGCAATCGAGCGCGTCGCTCCCGCAGAACAACGACCTCACCATCCCCAAGAGCATCCTTCAATCGGAAGCTTCGCAGGAAGGTCTGCCGATCCTCATCTCCAAGAGCGGCATCACGGTCGACGAGAACACCGTGTGCCCGGTGCCTCCCGACGCCACCCACGGCGTCGAAGGCAAGTACAAGCGTAGCGGTGCCAACGACCTCTACATCGTCCCCCTCGCGAACGCTCTCCAGAGCTGGCGCGAGAAGGATCGTCAGATCCGCGCCGGCCGCGGCCTTGCTCCGGACGCCAGCGAAGCCATCATCATCGCCGACAAGGACACGCCCTATCGTCTCCTGGTGGAAGTGCTCTTCACCCTCGGTCAGACCGAGTTCGCGAAGTTCCACCTCATGGTGCTCCAGAAGAGCAAAGACGGCTGAGAGCGGGCGGATTCGGCCGATACCGGCGCGGGGCCGGCGTCGGACGTCCTCACGTAGAAGACTACGTTCCGGGCGCTCCTCCTTGGCTCCGCTTGGTCTCGACCGAATCCTCCTCGCTCTCGAGACCGAAGACGCGATGAGCCTGCCCGAAAGGGTGGGCTTTTTCGCTTTGTGGACGGAGCGCAGGTCGCTACGGGATGCCGAGGAGCGCGTGGAGCTTCGCGGTGCCGACGGTGGTCGCTTCGGCGTTGTCCTCCAGCTTCTTCACGGCCGAGCCGGCGCTGGTGAAGATGATGTAGGTTACACCCGAATCGGTGCCGCCGCTCTTGGGGTTGGGATTGATGGCGAGGCGCTCGGCCATGGCGTAGGAAGCCTCGCCGATGATGGCCGAGGGGCCGGCGTCGCCCACCACCCCGTAGGCGATGGAATCCTTGTAGAGGACGGCCACGGTGCTGCCCATGGCGATGCCGTGCTTGCGGTAGTCGAAGCGCGTGCCGGCCAGCGGCACCACCACGTAGGGCAGCGTGGCGGCGTCGAGCGGCTGTCCCTTGGAGTCGGTTCCGGCGGTGCTGGGCAAGAACGAGGGATCGGTGGTCTTGCTGCACTTGGCGGAGACCTTGCCGTCGCAGTCGATGTCCATGTCGGCGGTGAAGAACACCGCGTCTTGCAGCTGGCACACCGGCACCACGTCGGCGCTCCCCTGATCGAGCGCGTACTTGCCGGTGGAGATCTGCTGGGCGCAGGCGGCCGTCTTGGCACGCACCAACGCGGCCAGCGTGGGCTCCGGCTGCACCTGCGCGTCGGCTGCCGTGCCGCTATCGGAGACGACCGCGGCTACGTCGGCGCCCGCGTCGATCGGAGGTTCACTGGTGATGGGCTCGCTGCCGCAGGCAACGATTGCGAGGAGCCCGAGCGCGCGCATCGAGAAGACCAAGTCAGATGTTGGGAACGCAGTAGTCTTTGCCGCCCAGCCCGAAGCAGCACTCCACGAGTGGGATGCAGGCGCCGCACGTGCTGGCGGAGATGCCGCCCAAGCCGACGAGGATCGCGTTCTGCGTGTTCTTGCTGGAGGGGCAAGCGTTCGAGGCCGCCGAGTCGGGGACGACCACGACGTCGACCACGCTGGCGTCACTGCCCGAGGAACCGGACGAGCTCGACGAGCTCGACGAGCTCGACGAAGCTCCGGTGTCCTTCGCGGTCGCAGCGTCCTTCGTGCCGCCCGACGAAGACGTCGAGGAGGAGGACGACTTCGCCGTAGCATCGCTCTCCGTTTCGTCGTCGATGGGTGCATTCGCACACGCGGCAAAGAGAGCGGCCAACGCGAAGAAGGGAAGGGTACGGCGGAGCATGTTGGGTGAAATAGTTACCCGAAGTTCATCCGTATGCCACTCGGATTTCGCGCGGTCTCGCGAGCGCAGTCGCGAGCTTTCGCGTCCCGCCGCGTCATCGCGCTGACATTCTCCTACCTCGCTAGTCAGCCAGCGTCGGCCGCACCGACGGCACGTGGTAGCGGCGCATCGAGACGTTCATCAGGAGGCCGATGCCCACCATGATGGTGATGACGCTGGAGCCGCCCGCGGAAAACAGGGGCAGCGTCACGCCCACCACCGGGAGAAGGCCGGTGACCATGCCCAGATTGAAGAGAGCGTGCCAGAAGATCAAGGCACCCACCCCGATGGCGATGACAGCTCCGAAGCGGTCCTTGGCCGTGGAGGCGATGCGGATGGCCCAGATGACCAGGAACCCGTAGAGCAGCACCAGGAGGAGGCACCCGAGAAAGCCCCAGTCTTCCGCGAATACCGCGAAGGGGAAGTCGGAGTGCTGGTCGGGCAGGAACAGGTACTGGTTCTGCGTCCCCTTCATGAAGCCCTGGCCGGTGAAGCCGCCGTTGCCGATGGCGATGCGGGCGTGGTGGGCGTGCCACCCGGTGCGCTTCACGTCGGCCTCGGGGTTCAGGAAGGACGTGATGCGGTTCCGCTGGTAGTCGCGGAGCCCGTAGGCCCAGATGAGCGGTAGCGCCACCGCCGAGGTGATGGTGAGGGTGGCCAGGCTCTTCCAGCGAATGCGCGTCATGAGGCAGACGGACACGAAGATGAGGCCGTGGATGAGCGCGGTCCCCAGGTCCGGCTGGCGGAGGATGAGGAACATCGGCACCAGGGCGATGCCCGCCGGGATGGCGAAGTCCTTGAGCGTTCGTCCGAGCGTGTCCGGGGGATCGTCGTGGAGGTACTTGGCGAGGGCGATCACCATGAAGATCTTGGTGAACTCGCTGGGCTGAAGGCTGAAGGCGCCGATGTAGATCCACCGGGAGCTGCCGCGGACGTCGCGCCCCAGGATGAACACCAGCACCAGCAGCACGATGCCCACGCCGTAGAGCACGTACCCGAGCCGCTCGTAGTGTCGGTAGTCGATGGCCGCCAC
>JABFRG010000465.1 GCA_013141295.1 Polyangiaceae bacterium | reverse complement strand
ATGCCCATACGCCCGACGCGCTGGAACGCGTGCTCGAGGCGATTCGCGACGTGACCCAGGGCCGCATCGTATGCGTCTTCGGCTGCGGTGGCGATCGCGACCCCAAGAAGCGCGGACCCATGGGCGACGCAGTGGCCCGCGGCGCCGATGTTGCCATCATCACGTCCGACAACCCGCGTACCGAGTCGCCCGACGCCATCGCGCGGCCCATCGTCGACGCGGTGCGTGCGCGCGGCCTCTCGGAGCTCCGTCCCGAGGGCTTCGCCGGCGGTGAGCGCGGCTACATGCTCGAGCTCGACCGCGCCCGGGCCATCGCGCTGGCGGTTGCGTCGGCCCAGCCCGGCGACGTGGTGCTCCTCGCCGGCAAGGGCCACGAGGACTACCAGATTCTCGGCGCGCAAAAGATCGCCTTCGACGATCGCGTGCACGCGCGGGCGGCGCTGGCGGCTCGCCGCGCAGCCGGATGAGCCTTTCGCGGGCGTGGGCGGTGGCGATCACCATGTCGTCCGCGACCCTGCTCGGTGGCTGCGCGCAACGCTTGTTCTATCACCCGGACCACGAGCGCTACGGATCGCCCGGCGATAGCGGTCTTCGCTTCGACGACGTTCGCTTCGTGAGCGCCGATGGCACCAAGCTCGCGGGGTGGTTCATTCCGGCCCTGGGCCCGGCGAAGGGGACGGTGATTCACTTTCACGGCAATGCGCAGAACATGTCGGCGCACTGGGGCTTCGCGGGCTGGCTCGCAGGTCGCGGCTTCAACGTGTTCGTCTTCGACTATCGAGGCTACGGCGCCTCCGAGGGGAGCCCCGAGCCCAAGGGCGTGTACGAGGACTCGGTGGCGGCCATTCGTGCGGCGCGCGTGCATTCCGGCGTCGACCCGGAGCGGCTCCTCCTCTTCGGCCAGAGCCTCGGCGGCACCAACGCCATCGTGGCCTTGGGCCGGGGCGAGCGGGCGGGGGTTCGCGCCATCGCGGTGGAGGCGACCTTCGCGTCGTACTCGTCCATCGCCAGCGACAAGCTCCCCGGTGCCGGTCTGCTCATGAGCGACGCGTACAGCGCCGATCGCGTGGTGGCCGCGCTCTCGCCCACTCCGCTCCTGCTCATCCACGGGACAGCCGACGCGGTCATCGGCCCCAAGCACTCGGCCATGCTGTACGCCAAGGCCAAGGAGCCCAAGGCGTTCATCGTCGTCCCGGGGGGCGAGCACATCGAGGCCATGACCGCGCGCTTCGGCGACACCTACCGCGATGAGCTGGTGGCGTTCTTCGAGCACGCGCTCGAGGGCGCCGAGCCCCACCGCGGTCGCTGACGCGCGCGCGACGGTGTCGAAGGGAGGTGCCAGGTGCGTCGGGTCAGATGCCGCCGTCGTCTGCCGCGGCGTCGATCGCCTCGGCGTCGGTGGCGGCGTCCTTGGGGGCGGCGTCTTTGCCGGCGTCGCCGCCCGCATCTTTGCCCGCGTCGGGATCGCCCACTTGCGCGTCGGCGGAGACGCGCGCATCGGTCCCGCCGTCGCTGGGAATATACACGCATTCGCCGGGCGGGCAGCCGTAGCACGCCATCAGGGTGATGCCGAAGGCGCCTCCCACCAGCGTGGTGGCGGCTCCCGCCAGGATGGCCTTGGCGCGCGGGAAGCCGGACCGTGCTTCGGCGCCGCAGTGGGGACACACGCGGGCGCCGGCAGGGAGGAGACTTCCGCAACGACAGGGGGCGAGGGGGCGCATTGCCCCCCAGCAAAGCAGGACGCGTGCCACGTCGTCCAGATTGCATCGCTCGCGGGTTTGCGGTCGGCCGCGGCGCCGTCGAGAACGGATCGCCACGCGGCAGTGACTCGACTGTCAGGGTCCGGCCCGGCGTCCACGCAGAAGACCGGCGAAAATGCTAAGAGGCGACCATGGCGACGCCCATCCCCGAGAACCAGGCGCCTTTCGACGTGGAACAGCTGGTGCGAAGGACCTCGGGCCGGCTGCTCGCGGGTGGAACCCGAGACGGCGTCGGCGCCGGCATTACGACGGATAGTCGAGCCGTCCGGCCTGGTTCCCTGTTCGTTGCGCTTCGCGGCGAGGTCCACGACGGGCATGCGTTTCTCGCCGCCGCGGATGCGCAAGGGGCCGCGGTGGTGGTGGTGGACGAGCGCGCCGACGCGTCCGTGGTGAAGAACGCGGCCGTGGTGGTCGTAGCCGATACCCTGGTGGCCTGGGCCGACATCGCGGCCGGTCACCTGGAGGCGTGGCGTGCGGCGAGCCCCGCGCGCAAGCCGGTCCTCGCCATCACCGGGAGCGCGGGCAAGACCACCACCAAGGAGATGGTGGCGAGCTTGCTCGCGCTGCGCGGCGCCGTCCGCAAGACCCAGGGCAATCTCAACAATCGCATCGGCCTTCCGGCCACCGTGCTCACACTCGATGCCTCCGTTGCCTACGCGGTGCTGGAGGCAGGGATGAGCTTGCCCGGGGAGATGGCAGAGCTCGGGCGGGTGGCCCGCCCGGACGTGGCCACCATCGTCAACGTGGGGCTCGCGCACGCCGAAGGGGTGGGGGGCCGCGAGGGCGTAGCCCGCGAGAAAGGTGCACTCTACCAGTATTTGGCGGAGGGCGGCACGGCGGTGGTGAACGTGGACGACGAGCACGCCTCCGGCGAGGTGCGCCGCGCGGCGAGCCCACGGGTCGTCGGCTTCGGAAAGGATCCGGCGGCCGCGTACTGCCTCCTCGGCCGGGAGCCCAGCGGCACCCACGCGACGGTTCGCCTGCGCACGCCGAGCGGGGAGCGCATCGTGCGATCGCCGTTCGTCGGTGAGGCGCACGCGCTGGACCTTGCCTGCGCGCTGGCCTGCGCCGAGGCGGTCGCTGCGCCCTTCTCCGGCGAGGAGATCGAGCGCGCGCTCTCGGCGATGCGCCTCGAGGGGCGCGGCACGCTGCACGTCCTCCCTGACGGCACTTGGGTAGTCGACGACTCCTACAACGCCAACCCCATGTCGATGCGGGCGTCGCTGGCGTCGCTCCGGGAGACGGCCGGCGATCGCCGGATCGTGGCGGTGCTCGGTGAAATGCGCGAGCTCGGCGACTTTTCCGCGGCCGAGCACGACGCGCTCGGCGACGAGGTCGCGAAGCTCGGCGTCCGGCTGCTCATCTCGTGCGGCGGAGAGATGGATCGCGCCGCGACCCGCGCCGAGGCCGCCGGCGTCGAGGTGGCGCGGGGCAAAGACGCTGCAGATGCCGGGAAATTGGCCATCGCTCGGGTTTCCGGTAAGGACGTAGTACTGGTGAAGGCCTCCCGCGGCGTTCGCGCCGAGCGTGTGGTCGAGGCGCTGCTGCAAGACCGAAGCAAATGATCTACGAGCTCCTCTATCCGCTACGGCACGTGTCCTGGTTGGGGTGGCTCAACGTTCTGCGCTACGTCCCGTTCCGCGTCATCGCGGCGACGGTGACGGCGATGCTCCTCTCGTTCTTCGTGGCGCCGTGGTTCATTCGCACCCTGCAGGCCCGGCAAATTGGCCAGGTGGTGCGCGAAGACGGCCCGGCCTCGCACAAGATCAAGCAAGGCACGCCCACCATGGGCGGCTCGCTCATCCTGCTCTCGGTGCTCTTGCCCACGGCGTTCTGGGCCGATCTCCGCAACGTGTTCGTGTGGGCCACCACCGCCGTCGTCGCGGGTTATGGCGTCATCGGGTATCTCGACGACTACCTGAAGATTCGCTTCAAGAACTCCAAGGGCGTGCCTGGCCGCTACAAGCTCCTGGGCCAGTTCACCATCGGCGGATCGGTGCTGGCCTACGTGTTCCTGGCCAAGGACAAGGTGCCCGAGGACTGGTGGGCCATCCGCGCGCGCCTCAGCATCCCCTTCGTCGCCTTCGCCAAGCACCCCATCGAGCTCCCCATCTGGCTCTACATCGCGTTCGCGGTGGTGGTGGTGGTGGCCATGTCGAACGCCGTGAACCTCACCGACGGGCTCGACGGCCTGGCCATCGGCCCCGTGATGTTCAACGCCGGAACCTATCTGGTGTGGGCGTACCTGGCCGGCGCCACCTTCGGTCTGGCGGGCCTCTCGCAGAAGTTCGTGGTTGCGAAGTACCTCGACATCCCCCCCATCGCCAACGTGGGCGAGCTCTCCATCTTCTGCGGGGCCGTGGTGGGCGCGGGCCTCGGGTTCCTCTGGTACAACACCTACCCGGCGCAGGTCTTCATGGGCGATGTGGGCTCGCTCTCGCTCGGCGGTGGCCTGGGTATGTGCGCGGTGTTCACCAAGAACGAGCTCTTGTCGGTGATCCTCGGCGGCGTCTTCGTCATCGAGATGGTGAGCGTCGTCATCCAGGTCGGCTACTTCAAGCTGACCGGAAAGCGGGTGTTCCTCATGGCGCCGATCCACCACCACTTCGAGCGAAAGGGGTGGATGGAACCGAAGATCATCGTCCGCTTCTGGATCATCTCCATCCTGCTCGCACTCGTGTCTCTTTCGAGCCTGAAGCTGCGGTAGCCGTCGCGCAGCTGTCGCGAGAGTGCGCTCTTTCGAGCCTGAAGCTTGCCGCGGCGCAGCGAAGCGGAGACGCCGCGTGCGCGCCGCAGCTCTTGCGTGGCTTTGGCTGAGCCTTGGTGGTCGCCCCGGTTACCAGTGCGCACCTGCGCTCAAGGCTCGTCTCATTTTGACGTTCTGGTCGGATGGAGCGACTATGGCGGGTCCCATGGAGAGCGTTCGACCAGAGCCAGTGCGCCGCCGGGTGGCGTTGGGGCGATATCAGCTCATCGCCGAGATTGCCCGCGGTGGCATGGGCGTCGTGTACCTCGCGAGCGCCCAGGGCGCCGCGGGGTTTCGCAAGCTCGTGGTCATCAAGGAGCTCAAGCAAGACCTGGCCCAGGACGAGGACTTCGTCCGGATGTTCATGGACGAAGCCAAGCTCTCGGCGCGGCTCAACCACCGGAACATCGTGCAGACCAACGAGGTCTCGAGCGACGACGGTCACTACTTCATGACCATGGAGTACCTGGAGGGGCGCTCCCTCCATCGCGTGCTCAGGCGCTTCGACCGCAAGAAGGATTCGAGCATCGACGACTTCGCCATCCGCGCGCTGGCGGAGACGCTGGCGGGCCTCCACTACGCGCACGAGCTCACCGACTACGACGGGGAGCCGTTGGGCATCGTTCACCGCGACGTCTCGCCCAACAACATCTTCGTCACCTTCGACGGTCAGGTGAAGCTTCTGGACTTCGGCGTGGCGAAGACCCTCGACCGAGTGCAGGAGACGCAAGCGGGCATGCTCAAGGGCCGCGTGCGATACATGGCCCCGGAGCAAGTCACCGGGGGCGTCGATCGCCGCGCGGACGTGTTTTCCGCGGGGGCCATCCTCCGCGAGGTCGTGACCGGCACGCGCCTGTGGGGGGATGCGGGCGACGTGCAGATCCTCAGCTCCCTCGCGCGCTAAGAGGTTCCTCCGTTCCCCATCGACGAAGAGACCCCCGTGGCCCCGGAGCTACGGCGCATCATCGAGCGCGCGATGGCGCCCGAGGCCAAGGACCGCTACGCAACCGCCCACGCGATGCGCGTCGAGCTCGAAACCTTTCTCGCCGGGAGAGGCCAGCTCGCCGACTTCGGGATCCGCACCACGGAACTGTTCGCCAAGGAAGAACGCGAGCTTCGCCAGCGCATCGACGCGCATCTCGCCAATGCGGCGGGCGCGACGGAGCTCCTGCGGCTCGAAGGCAACTGGGGGCCGAGCTCCGGCAGCGGACCCTCCGGCGGGGAGTCCGTCTCGAGCGTCTCGTCCGCCGTGAGCTCGATGGGGACTCCCGCGCCGCCGACTCCCGGCTCGCTGACCCAGATGAGCTCACTCGGCGGTGCAGGGGCGCTTGCCACGCCGGTATCGGTCGTCGCGACGCCCGCGAAGTCCGGTGGGATGGTCCTGGCCATTGCCGGGGTCGCCGTCGCCCTCCTCGTGGTGGCGGGCGTCGCCGGTGTTTACCTCATGCGCGGCGGCTCCAAGGTCGGCGCCAACGACGCTCCGGTGTCGCCTTCTTCGGTGCCCGCGGGCCCGACGTCCGGCGTACCAACGGCGCCGCCTGCCGCGAGCGCCACCACGGCCCACGTGGTGATCCGCGTCTCGCCGGCGAACGCGCAGATCTTCGTCGACTCCGCTTCGGTCGGTCAGAATCCGTTCGAAGCGAACTATCCACGCTCCACCGACAAGCACACGATCCGCGCGGTGGCGCCGGGGCACGCGCCCAAGGTGGAAGAGATGGCATTCGGGTCGTCGGAGGTGAGCATCTCGCTCAGCCTCGACCGGCTCGGGGGTGGCGGGATGGCGTACGTGCCTCCGCCCACACGGTCGGCCGGCGCTTCGGCCACGAGCGCCGCACCGGCGCCGACCTCGACGCCCATGGACATCGACCCGCGGGGCGGCAAGCCGCCGAAGCGGGATATCGACCCGCACGATCCGTACGGAGGCAAATGAAGCGCGCAATAGCTTGGGCTCTGGTGGTCTCTCTGGCATCGGGCGTCGCTCTCGCGGACGACGCCGCCAACAAGGAAGCGAGCGATCACTTTCGGCGGGGCGTGGGGTTGTTCGGAGAGGCCGACTACCGGGCCGCGCTCGTGGAGTTCAAGAAGGCCTACCAGATCTCGCCCAACGCTTCGGTGCTCTACAACATCGCGCAGACCTCGTATCAGCTGCGCGACTACGCGTCGGCGCTCGTCAACTTCGAGCGGTATCTGGCCGAGGGGAATCCCACGGGTACGCGACGCGAAGAGGTGGTGTCCACCCTCGAGATCCTCCGCTCACGGGTCGGGCGCATCAAGATCGTCACCAAGACGCCGGACGTGGAGATCGCGGTCGACGACGAGACCATCGGCAAGGCCACCGCGACGCCGTTTCCGGTGAGCATCGGACGGCGGCGCATCACTGCGTCGCACAAGGGCTCGGCGCCGCTGACCCGCAACGTCGACGTGTCTGCGGGCGAGACCGCGACCGTGGACATCGACTTTTCGGAGGAGCCGAAGAAGGGCCC
>JABFRG010001213.1 GCA_013141295.1 Polyangiaceae bacterium | reverse complement strand
GTCACCACCACCGGGAAGTCACCCACGGTGACCAGCGAGGTCGCCGGCACCTGCGCGTTGAGCTGCGTTCCGCTCACGAAGGTGACGGCGGCGAGCTTGACGCCGTTGAACGACACCGAGCTCGCCGGAAGGAAGCCGGTGCCGCCGAGGGTGATGGTGGTGGCGGGCGAGTTGATCTCGGCGTTGTTGGGCGAGACCGAGGTGAGCATGACCGTGGGGTTGGTCACGGTGAACACGATGGGCGTCGACGTGCCGCCGCCGGGCGCAGGATTCTTCACCACCACGTCGTAGGTGCCGGCCTTCGTGAGCTTCGCGGCCGGGACCATGGCGTCGAGGCTCGAGTCGGCCTTGAAGGTGGTGACCAGCTCGAGGCCATCGAAGGAGACCTTGGCGCCGGCGGCGAAGTCGGCGCCGGTGACGGTGATCTTGGTGTCGGGCGAACCGAGCGGCGCGCTGGGCGGCGACGGGTTGGAGATGGCGGTGAGGATCGGCGCCGGGTTCACCACGTCGAAGAGCAGCGACTGGCTGGCGCCACCGCCCGGAGGCGCGGTGCCCACGGAGATGCGCAGCTGGCCCACGGCGGTGAGCTTGCCGGTGGGGATGGTGGCACGGAGCTCGGTCGGGCTGATGTACGTGGTGGCGAGCACCGCGCCGTCGAGCTGGACCACGGTGCGCGCGACGAACTTCTTGCCGGTGACGATGACGCTCGGACCGACGGACCCCACCTTCGCGCTCTGCGGGCTCACGCCGGTGAGCTCCGGCACTTCCGCGAGGTCCGGATCGATGACCCCGCCATCGGACGCGTCGGGCTTGGGGGTCGGCTTGCCGGTGTCGAGACCGCCACCGTCGAAGAGCGCGGCATCCGCGGGATCGTCGGGCGTGCCGCTCGAATCGCAGCCCCCGAGAGCGAGGACGACGGCAGCGAAGCAGCAAGCGAGAGCAGAGCGGGCGGACATGGTGGAGTCTCCCAGTGGTACCGGCTCGTTGGGAAAACAGGCCGCGTATGGAAAAGCACAAGTCGGGCCAGGGTGCCAGTGTCCCCCGGTTGAATTGCATGTTCCCGCACCCTGGCGCATTTGCCATAGTTTTCGGCTACCTGCGGGGGCGACTGCGGAGCTACTTGGCGCGTTTGGCTCGTTTTCGCACGCGTCCGCCGAGGAAACACCTGCGTTCTTCAACGGAAACGGCGACTCCAGTGTCGCGGCCTGCGGCTCCGAGAGCGCTGCGGAGTCACCGAGCACGCCGAAGAAAGGATGGCGCGGTGCGGGGGGGAAGTCGTCGGCGGAGGACTCCGTATGCCCCTTCACTCCACGACGCGCCGCCCCCCATCCGACCTCGGGTTCCGCGTGCGGCCATCGTGGTCACTTTCAAGGAGCTCCCATTCTCATGCGCGCCTCACTGCCCTCGCTTGCCTCGCTTGCCTCGCTTGCCTCGCTTGTCGGCCTTCTCGCCGGGTGCGCGGGGGCCGACGGCCAAAGCGACGCCGACGCCGACGCCACCGAGAGCGAGCTCGTCGCCAAGGACAAGCTCACCGGGATCGCCCAGAACAGCCCCGAGGCCGCCGGCATCCTGAAGGCCGCGAGCACCCTCACCGGCGCCGAGCTGGGCTTCTGCGTGGCCGGTCAGACGTGCAACGACCTCGACCACGCGTTCCTCGATGCCTCGCAGGTGGACCGCATGCTCGCCTACCGCGCCGGCGCCGACGGCAAGGCCGGCACCAAAGACGACCGCAAGTTCACCTCCCTCTCGGTGCTCCGGCGGGAGACCGCGAAGCCCGGGATCACCGACCAGTTCACCTTCCAGAGCCTGCTCTCGGTGGCCATGCACCGGGGCTACGCGTACCCCTACTCCGCCACCCGCGTGCTCGCCATCGCCGACGGGAGCCGTGAGGCCGACGGCATGCTCCGCGTCGCCAACACCTTCGATCGCGACCACCTCGGCTTCGGCGCTACCGGTGCATCCTACACCTATATGAACTGGTGGGTGGCGAACGCCATCCTCGAGCACCGGGCCGGTGCCGACGGGCAGCTCGGCACCAAGGACGACCAGGCGTTCACGTCGCTCTCGCAGCTGAAGCAGGTGGCCCTCTCCCACGCCGTGCTCGCGCACGTGGTGCGAGCGAACGAAGAACCCGCCGAGGCCGCCTTCAACCTGGCGCAGCTGGCCCGCATGGCCCGCTGCGGCGATGGCGCTACCACCGAGTGATCTACCCGCTGTGACGGGTCTCCCCGTTGGAGGAGGAGAGCGGCTTCACCAGCGCCGGCTGCGCGTCGACGATGGGGGGCGCCAGCATGGCGGCGTCGGCCGCTCGTAGCTCGCCCTCGCCGAACCCGCGGAACGCGATGAGGCGGTGGGGCCGGATGACCGACAGCTCGTAGAGCGTGTTGTACGCGTCGAAGACCTCGGGCCGGGCCTTGAGCCGCGAGAGCGCGTGCCCGATGGCCACCGGATACTGACCCTTCGCCTCGGCCACCAGTCCGGAGACGCGCACCTGCGTCTCCGCCTCGAGCTTCGCCACGTGGATGCGTCCGGTCTCTTGAATGTCGGCCTTGGCCCGTTCCAGCCGGGCAGCGATGGACTCGAAGATGAGCTGAGAGACCTCGGGCCGGAGGCTCACGTTGCGGATGAACGCGAACTCCACCTTGAGGCCCCAGCGCTCGGTCTCGCCGGAGATGTCGCGCTGCACCAGCTGGGAGAGCTCGGTGCGGTCCTCGAGAATCGAGATGAACTCTCGGTTACCGAGGATCGACGTGGCGGCGTGGGAGACCAGGTTCACGATGGACCGGTTCCAGTCGGCCACGTTGAAGAGCGCCTTCTCCGGATCCGCGATGCGAAACTCCACCCACAGGTCCACCAGGAGCGTGGTTCCGCGGGCGTCGTTCACGTACACGTTCTCGATGTGGCGAAAGTCGCGCCGGAGCGAGACGTGCTGCACCTTCACCCAGGGAAAGAGGCGCGCCGGGTGCACGTGCAGGCCCGGGGTCTTGAGCACCTTCTCGAGCTTGCCGAAGTGGGTGACCACCACCGCCTCTTCGTCCTCCACCTCGATGGTGGCTCGACGGAAGAGGAAGCCGAGGATCGGAAGAAGCAAAGCTCCGGCGACGAGGCCGAGCACCAGCTGCAAGTTGTCGCTCACGACCGCTCCTCCTTCATGAAGACCGCGCGGGCCTCCGAAAGCGCCTCGGCGCGGCGACGCTTTACGTAGGGGGCGAGCGTCCCCTGTTGGGCCAGCTGGGTCAGGAAGCCGCCCAGGGTGTCGATCTCGGTCTCCACGGCCCGGGCCCGCGCCCGGGCGATCTCCACGCCTTCGCTCGCCCCGAGCACCCGCTGCTGGCACTCGCCTTCGGCGCGGAAGTAAGCCGCCTCGGCCTCGGCGCGGGCATTGATCACCGCGTTGAGCGCCTCGGCCAGCTCGTCGGGCGGCAGGATGTCGACCAGATCGACGGCGTTGAAGCGCACGCCGTAGTGGTCGGCGATGCGGTCGCGGCAGAAGTCCTCGATGCGCTCGTTGAGCAGCGCCCGCTCCCGGCGAATGAGCGCGTAGGAGCCGGCTTCACTGTCGAAGTCCCGGGCCGAGAGGATCGCGCCTTCGGCCCCGGCCGGGGGGAGCGAGCGCTTGGGGGCGCGCGCTACCTGGAAATTTGCGATCTCGTTGCGCAGCAAGCACGAGAACAGGTTGGTGATGTGCTCCAGCGGCTTCTTCATGCCGAACAGGAACTGTCCGAGCCGCGCCTGGTCCGGCACGTAGCGCAAGATGGAGTCGAAGCGCAGCATGGTGCCGTCGTGGGCCATGGCGCGCTGCCCGCCGGTCTCACCGGAGAGCTCCAGGTTCTGCTCCATCATCGAGACCACGAGCACCTTCTGCCACGGCCACTTGAAGTGGATGCCCGGCGAGTGCGTCACCACGCGGGCGCTCTCGCCCTTGCCCTCGAAGGCCGCGGCGCCGAAGGTGGTGACCACGCCCAGATGCCCTTCTTCCACGCGAAATGAGCACCGGCTAGCAAGGAACGCGAGGTAGAGGCCCAGGCCCAACAAGAATCCCGTCACCATCAGAATCGCTCCTTGTCCGTCTGCGGAATCCACCGTTCGTCCCAGCTCGCGGTGGGTATCGGGCGCGCCCGAGCCTCGAGTGCTCTCTCGGCGTGGGCGGAAGTGCCGTCGTGCTCGTGGTAGGCCGCCGCCAGCCCGCGGTTCACCTCCACCACGTCTTCGTTGAACTCGCCGTGGTGGGCGGCGACCATGGGCAAGAGCGCCACCGCGTCGGCCGAGTCCACGATGCGGCCGTTGGGAATCAGACGCCCTTCGGGGATCTCCACCCCCACCACGATGGCTCCGTGACCGATGAAGCAGTGCGCGCCGACCACCGAGTCGTGCACCACCGCCTTGAAGCCGATGAAGGTGTCGTCGCCGATGAAGCAGGGGCCGTGGACGATGGCGTTGTGCGCCACCGAGACCCGCTTGCCGACGTAGACCGCCCAGGGCTCCCCGGCCACCAGCACGTGGCGGTCCTTGAGCGCGTGGACGATGACGCCGTCCTGGAGGTTGGTGTCCTCGCCGAGGAAGAAGGGCGTGCCCTCGTCGGCGCGCACCGAGCTTCCGGCGGCCACGTGCACGTGGTCGCGCATGACCACCTGGCCCACCACCGACGCGTTCTCGTGGACGAAGGCGCTCTTGGCGCGGAGCGACCTACCCTGGATGTTGGTGAGCCACTTGTGGTGCTGCGGCAACGCCTGCCAGTGACCGGGTTTGCGTCCCTCGCTCTCCTGCGGCTTGACGATGGCGCGCGTGCCCTTGGCCTTTGCCTCGGCGAGCTCGCGCTGCTGCGCCGCCTCGTGGCGGTTCACGAAGCGGTGCACCAGATGAATGAGCCCCGCCAGCGCCAGGCCGGTGATGAGGTGCCCCGAGAGGGTGCCCGCCGCCGATACCAGGAAGGCCACGGCCTCGATGCGATGATGCTTGGCGAAGTGGAGGAGCTCTCGCCACTCGATGAGCCGGGCGCCGACCACGCTGAGCAGGCCCGCCAGCGCGGCGATGGGCACCTGAGCGATGAAGCGCGAGAGGTAGAGCACCGCCAGCACCAGCAGCACGCCGTGGAAGGTCGCCGAGAGGCGCGTCCGCCCACCGCTCTGCACGTTGACGCCGGAGCGGGCGACGACGCCGGATACCGGCATGCCGCCGAAGAGCCCGACGCCCAGGTTGGCGATCCCCTGCCCGAAGATCTCGAGGTTCGGGTGGTGGCGTCGGACGTCCGGCGCCAGGCGTTCGATGGCGCGGGCGCTGAGCAGCGACTCCACCGCCGCCAGAAGCCCCAGTGGAAGCGCCTTGGCCGCGAGATCGAACCACCGCTCGTCCTCCACCAGCGGCAACGAAGGCCGAGGAAAGCTCCCGGGCACCTGTCCCACGCGCTCCACGTCCCAGTGCAGGTACACGGATACGAAGGTCATGAGCGCGATGCCGATGATGGCGGCCGGGAAGCGCTTGAACGCCTTGAGCCGGGTGACCATGAAGGCCACCACCAAGCCGCAGACCGCCGCGTGCCAGCTCACGTGATGGAGCCACTGCGGCTGGTGCATCATGCCCGCGAGGTCGATGAGCTTGTAGTGGTAGATCTCGTCGAAGCCCAGGAGCTCCGGGATCTTCTGGTCGAGGAGCTTGAGGCCCACGCCGGTGGTGAAGCCGGCGAGGATGGACTCGGGTACGAACTTGGCGACGCGCCCCGCGCCCACCAGCGCGAGGACGATCTGCACGACGCCGATCATGAGACACGCAGCGGCCACGCCGGTTGCGCCGAACTCGAAGGCCACCGCGGCCACCATGGTGGAGAGCGCCGCCGCGGGCCCCGTCACCTGGAGCGCGGTACCGCCGAAGACCCCCGCCAGGATGCCGCCGATGGCCCCCGCCACCAGACCCGCCGACGCCGGGAGTCCGGACGTCTTGGCGAGGGCGACGTTCAGTGGCAACGCGACCGCGGCAACGGTCAGGCCCGCGAGGAGATCCGCGACGAGGCTCTTGCCGGTGAGCACGTCGCGCCATCCGGCGACCCACCGCGTGGCCATGGAGCGCGCGTTCGCGCGGAGATCGGTCGACTCGGGATCGGATTTTTCGATGGCGGCTTCGCGCATGCGGGAAGCGTCATGTTAAGCAAACATGACGGATACGCAATCATTACATAGCCGTTAACCGCAGGGCATTCCGACACTTGTGCCCGGCGTGTTGCAAAATCCGTCGTAGTTACGGTCATATGCAATATGCATCAAGGGCGCACTTTTTGCGCAGAACAGCCGCGTCATAACGCCACCGTTACATTTCGCCCCAAAGGTCAGCGCGGGCTGCAGTCGCCCCCGGCCTCGCGGCTGAACGCCTCGATGGAGCTGCTTCGCGCGGCCAGAGCCAACGCTTCGACCGACTCCGCGACCTCCGGGAGCGTGGGCGTGCGCTCGCTGCAGAGCCGCGCGCCGCGATGCAATGCGTCCCAAGAGAAGCGAAAGCCCGGATGCGCTCCATCGGAGCCGCATGCTTCTGCGCGCGCCCGACCGGCCGGCGTGTCGAGGAGCACCGCCCGAACGAGGGTCCCTTGAATCCCGTCCATCGACACGTGGGCGCGCGCGAAGGCGCATCCGGCGAGCGCGTCCGCGCGGAGCTCGCGCGTCCATCCGTCGCTGGACCACGCGGGGTTCATGGTGACGTCGAGGTGGTGCCCGTACTCGTGCGCCATGCAATAGAAGCGGATGGAAGCGTCGGGGTGGCGGGCGCAGTCGCGCGCTCGGGGGTTGTAGGCGATGAACGAGGCGTAGCCGGGCGCCTGCGGACGCGTCTCGGCGGATCGCACGCCGGGCTCCGCGATGAGCACCACGCTCCCGCAGTGTGTGCCGCACAGCTCGCGCATGGCCACCCGCACCCGCGCGAGGTCCTCCTCGAGGCGGGCCTGCGTGTCGTCACCCGTGGTTTCGCGCTCGACGTCCTGAGCGGCCCGCGGCGGGATGTCCGGACCGCACGCCACCAGCAGAAGCACGCCGAGCGGGATCGAACGGGGGGACACGCCCGTGGAGCGTAGCCGCGACCGCGCCCGCGAGAAAGCGGCGCCCGGCCCTTGACCGGCGATAGTGATATACGTATCACTATGTACCGATCATGCAGTATGTACCTACCCGAGCGGGCGACGTGGCGGTGGAGATGCAGGGCGCCGGCGCTCCGCTGGTGCTGCTCCACGCGGTGGCGCACGACCACCGCGACTACGACGCCGTGGTACCGACGCTCGCGCGAACCTTTCGGACCATCGCCGTGGACTGGCCCGGGCACGGGCGATCGGCGATGTGGGCGCCGCCATCTTCGGCCAGCGCCGCGTCCGTGTTCGACGTGCTCGAGGACGTGGTCGATGCGCTCGAGCTCCCGCCGGCGTTCTTCATGGGGAGCTCCGTGGGCGGCGCGGCGAGCGTTCGCCTGGCAGCGCGCAGGCCGGAGCGCGTGCGGGGCCTGGTCCTCGTCGACACCGGAGGCCTGGTGGGGCGCGCGCTGCTGCCGCGAGCCTTCTGCTGGGTGCAAGGCCGGGAGGTGGTCCGCCGGTGGACCGGGATGGCGTTCGCGCGTTCCTACCTGACCGTGAAGAGCCCGGGCGCGTCGTCGCTCCTCGGGCGCATCGCCGAAGGGCGGAAGCGGCCAGGATTCGTGGAGATGGATGCCGCCATGTGGCGCAGCTTCGGCGACGCCGGGAGCGACCTATCGGAGCTCGCGCCGCGCGTGCGATGCGCCACCATGGTGGTCTGGGGTCGCCGCGACCCGGTGCTGCGCCCGAAGGTCGAAGGCGCGCGGGTGCGACGCCTGCTGCCCCACGCCGAGTACCTGGAGCTCGACACCGGGCACGTGCCGTTCGTGGAACGACCCGAAGCATTCCTCGCCGGCGTGCTGCCCTTCTTGCAGCAGATGGCCTGACGAGGTCGCTACACCAGCGCGTGCGGGTTGGCGCCGAAGGGGTTTCCGGGAACCTTGAGCGCGGCGGCGAGGCCGGCCCAGAGAGCATCGACGCCCGGGGTGGCGCCGCTGAAGCGAGAGTTTCCGTCGCAGGCGAAGCTGACGCCTTGCTTCACGTACTTGCCGAACACCGCGGTCATGACGCCGTCGCCGTGATCGCCGTTGGGCACGCGCACGAAGTCGCCGGTGATGGCCACCACCACGTTGCGGTCCGGCAGGTTGAGCATGCGGCTCATGAACGCCTTGAGGGGGGTCATGCGATCGTCGAAGCTGCCGGCGCCCAGCAGGCGGTTGCGCGAGAAGAGCATGTTCTGCGATACGCCGCCCGAGACCTGGTGGAAGTCCCAGCCCACGAAGCCGCTGTCGAACACCGAGACGACGTTGGACCCGGCCGCGCGGATCATGACCTCGGCGCCTGCCAGTTGCGAGGCGAAGCCGGTGACGCCGGTGGCGCCGCCGAGACCATAGGCCGTGGAGATCTCGCTGAAGGTCACCGGTTTCGGTGCCGGCTTGCGGAAGGTGGCGATGCTGGCCTCGTACGCCTCGTTGACGCTGAGCAGGCTCTCGGCGTTGGCGTCGATCTGCTGCTTGGAGATGGCTTGCGCCGCGGCCACGCCGTCGCCGGCAATGGCACGGTCCGGTGCGTTGGGGTCGGCCGCGCCGGCGCCCAGGGCCTTGATGGCGGTGCCGAGATCGCTGATGCGCTGGAGCGAGACGCCGCCGGTGGCCGGCTGGGTGCGGTACGCAGGGTAGTCGCCGAGGTGCACCGCCTTGAGCGCGGAGTCGCCCCCCATGACGCTGGCGAGGCGGGTGAGATAGCTGGTGGTGCCCTTGCGCGTGAGCGCGCGCTCGCCGCCGCCGTTGCTGTTGTCGGGCGTGGTGTGGCTGGAGACGCCGTGCCGCGTGCCCACCGAGAACCAGTGCTGCTGCGCGAACGCGGGCAGCGTGCCCATGGTGGCCTTGTCGGTGGTGACGCCGTTACCGACGGTCATGATGTTGGTCGACGTGAGGCCGAACTTGTTGCCGGTGACGAAGGGCGCCGCCACGCCGCCGAGGGCCGCGTTGAAACCACCCGGCAGATAGATGAAGACGAGGTGCGAGGGCTCTCCCGCTGCCCACGCGTTGCGCAGGAGCGGGCCGCCCAGGCGAGACCCCGCCATGAGACCGGCTGCGCCAGCAAAACCCTTGAGAAGACCGCGTCGCGAGAGATTCTTCATGGGGGAGCCTCAGTACGTCAGAAAGCCGGTGGAGGTGAGCACGTTGGCGAAGACGTAAGCCCACTTGCGTTGGGGGTTCGTTTCCTTCGCCAGCTTGGTGGTGGCGAAGGTGGCGCAGTTGTCGATCTCGCTGGTGTTCGGGGTGCGGCTGAAGGCCTTGCCGAGGAACGCGGCGCACTCGGCCGGAGCGGTGGTCGCGTCGGGAGCGGCGGCGTACTTGGCGCCGGCCTTGGCCATGACCAGGGCGCCCTCGAAGCTCACGCCGTACATGGCGCTGATGCCGACGCCGGTGGCGCGCGGCTCCTCGAAGTAGCGCGGGGCAGGAGCGTCGAAGGAGCCGGCCTGTCCGGCGAGGCTCGCGGGTGCGGCGCCGAGGACCCGGGTGTACTCGCCGGCGAGCACCGAGTAGGGCTTGATGCGGCCGCGGTTCACGCCGATGTTCTCGTTGAGGCGCGTGGTCGCGAGATCGATGCCGCCGAAGTCGACGTAGGTGCGCCCCTGCGGCTTCTCGGTGCACTCGAGGGCCTGCGGGTCGACGGTGCCACCGGAGCTGCTGGACGCGCCGGGCGCCGGGGTCTCCAGAGCGTCTTCTTCGGAGGCGCAGGCGACCAGCGACGATGCGAGCAAGGCGGCGAGGGAAACGGTCGTGAGAGAGATCGTCTTCATGGTGGTTCTCACTGGCAGAAGGAGGCGTCTTTCACGACGACGGCGAGGGCAGCGTTGATGGTCCCGTCCTTCTCCAGGGCGGCGACGCACTGGTCGAAGAGCGGGGCTTCGCACTGGTTCTCCGGGCGTCCGTAGAGGAAGTTGAAGACCATGCGGCACTGCGTGAACTTCCATGCGTCGGAGCTCACGAGCGTGGTGACGAGATCCTTGTCGCTGGCGAGGTTCTTGTTCAGGAGCGTGGTGGCGGTGATGGTCGTGGGGTCGAAGGTCACGGTGCCGTCGGCGGCCACCTTCTTGCGCGAGAGCACCGCGGCGGCCTTGTCGAGGGCGAACCACGAGTCGAAGTGGCAGTTCTTGCAGGCGTCGGCCTTGCGGCCGGTGGCGGTGCGATCTTCGCCGGGCTTGGCCACCGACGCCGGGACCTGGAAGCCGGTGGTGTCGTGGATCATGTGGTAGGCGGCGGAGATGCGAACGCCTTCGGACTCGTTGCCCGCGTAGCGCACCATCCACGGCGCGGTGCGGAAGTAGCCGAGGCCGTTCGCGTCCTCCACGACCTCGAGGCTCTTGCCGTCGGTGGCCGCCCGAACGTTGTATGCGCCGATGTAGAGATCGCGCCAGGGCTTCCGCTGCTCGATCATGTGGCGCGCCAGGAAGTACACCGGGTCCTGCAGCGGGCTCGCGGCCGGCGCGCCGTTGGACTGGGCGTTCACGAAGCTCGCGAGGCGATCGTAGAAGGCCGGCGACGTGAGCATCGAGTCGATGGAGTCTTCGGGCTTCGCCGCGGCGAGCAGCGCAGCGTCGGCGCTCTTGCCGAGGAGCGTGATGGAGAGCCGGGTCGCGCAGCGCTCGTTTCGTCCCTTGGGATCGGGGTCGTCGGCTTTCGCCGAACGACCTCGAAGGGCAACGGCACCGGCAGCGAGGAGAACCAGGACTGGGGCAATTCGACGGAGGTTCACGAAACGGCAGAACTGCAAGGCACAAGCCAGCGGTACGAAGGTGCAATCCGCACGCGCCTGGAGCATGGAAACTGCTGAGGGTTCCATTCGCCGCGGGGGTGCTCGCGAGGCCATCGCGGGGTCGCGAGGGCTCGCGAGGAGGCGCGAACCATGGCGACGTGGATCGCCGTTCTGCCCGACGTGCGGTCTCGAACCCTCAGGTGATTTCGCGGAGTTGCGACGCAGCTTGACACGCTAACGCGTCGCGTTACATGGTGAGGACATGGGGTCCGCGGTCCTGGCCTTCTTCCTGGTGTGGGCGCTCACGACCGGCGCGGACGTCCTCTTGCGCGCGTTCGTGCGGTGGCGTGCGGGGCGCAGGGCGCTCGCACGCGGCGCCTCGGAAGAACCCGCGCCACGACTCGCGCGGGCCGCGCAAGAGAGACCGGAGACGGTGCGCGAGACACACGTTCCCGAGGCCGAGCCCACCCCGAACGCGGCAGCGCCGCTGGTGCGCGTTCCTTCGCGGCTCCCGGTCCGGGTGGGCCCGACGCGGCTGCCGATCCTGTTCGCGCACGGGTACTTCGGGTTCGATGCGCTGGGTGTACCGAGACGGCCGGAGTACTTCCGCGGCATTCGCGCGGCGCTGGAGGCTGCCGGTCACGTGGTGCACGTGGCCCGGGTTTCCCCCACCGCGAGCGTGGCCATGCGAGCCGCCGAGCTCGAGGCCCAGGTGCGGCGGCTGAACGGCCGGGTGAACATCATCGCCCACAGCATGGGTGGCCTCGACGCACGCTACGCCATCACCGAGCTGGGCCTCGCGGACGCCGTGGCGTCGCTCGTCACCGTCGGCACCCCGCACTTCGGCACGCCCCTGGCCGACAGCGGCGCGAGTGTGCTCGGCGATCTCCAGACCACCCGGCGACTCCTCGCCACCATGGGCCTGAACCTCGACGGGCTCTACGATCTCACGACGCCGCACATGGCCGCGTTCAATCGCAAGGTGGTCGATCACCCGGGTGTGCTCTATGCGAGCGTGGTGGGCTCGGTGAACCACCGGCTCCTTCCGGTCAACGCGCTCCTCGCCCCGGGCTACGCGTTCCTGTGGCGTCGCGCGGGCGCCAACGACGGCGTGGTCCCTGCGGCGTCCCAGCGCTGGGGCGAGGTGCTCGACGAGATCGACGCCGATCACTGGGCGCAGATCGGCTGGTCGACGGGGTTCGACGCGCGCACGCTGTACGCGACGGTGGCGCAGACTCTCGCCGCGCGCGGTCTCTGAAAGACGAAAAGGCTGCGCCGCGCACCGCGGTTGCCTCGCACGATTCGCGCGGTCGAGGCAGCACCGACCGCAGGATCGCCGAGAAATTCCCGGGGCTCGGCTCTTGCACCGTCGCGCGTGGGCCCACCGAAGTCGCGGCCCCGAAAGAGGCGATCCCGTGTTCTATCCCGCCTACCGCTCACCGACTTTCGTCGAAGCGCGCCACGCCGAGCTCTCGGACATGCGGCAACGCCTGTTGCCCGTCGCTTCGCCTTTGCGACGCGTCTACGCCGCACGGTGGTCGCGCGCCGTGAGCGGTGCGTTCGGGATCGCTGCGGCGATGGCCATGGCGGCGCTCTCGTTTACCGGCGCCTGCGCAGAGGGCGAGGCGTCGGCGAGCTACCGCAGCGCGTCGGTGACGACCCTCGTCTGGGCACTGCCGCTCATGGCCCTGACGCTCCTCGCCACGCGCCTGCTGGTCGCCGCCATGACGCCCGCCATGGGGGCGATCTCCCCGGAGAGCCTGCGCGACACCGATCCTGCGCGGGCGCTCGCAGCGCTGGAGGCCAACCACCCATACCGCGCGCTGCATGCCCGACTCTCGGCGCTGGAGCTACCGAGCCTCGCCCTGCCCATGATCGCGGCGTGTCTCCTCCTGCCCCTCACGCTTCACTGGCTGGTGGCGAACACCCACGACGCCGCCGCAGACTTCGGCACCTGGATCCAGACCAGCCTGGCGATCGTCGGCCACGTGCATCTCGTGCTAGCGGCGCTCGTCGTGCTGCGCGTGCGCCAGTATCGCGCCATGTCGCTGGACGAGCTCACGCACGGCCCCAGCGGCTGGGTTCGCGCTTGGGGCATTTCGATCCTTGCGGCGGCCGTGCCCGGAGCGATTCTGCTGCTCCTGCCGCCGTTGCTCACGGCCTTCACCGGGCTCGCGTTCTTGCCGCCGCTCTTTCTCGGAATGCGCGCCATCTATCGGCGGGAGCGCGAGGTCGTGGAGCGAGCGGCGGAGCTCGCGCTGCACGGCCGCCCCGACGTGGCCGCTGCGGCTGCCCTCAGCTGAAGACGTCCTTCACCGAGATGACGATGTCGTCCCAGCGGCGGGTGACGTCGTTCTTGAAGGCGACGAGCATGAGCGCGAGGAGAATGCCCATGCCGATGAGGCTGGCGCGCTCGCGGATCTTCACCGACATCTTGCGGCGCGAAATGCCCTCGATCACGAAGAAGAGCAGGTGCCCCCCGTCGAGCACCGGGATCGGAAGCAGGTTCACCAGCCCCAGGTTCACCGAGACGAGGGCCATCGCCCACAAGAAGTCCGCGGTGCCCTTTGCGCCCGCCTCACCGGCCACGTCGTACATGGTGATGGGTCCGCTCACGGTGGCGAGGCTCACCCGGCCCTGCGCGATGCGAAGGAACCCCACCAGGATGAAGCGCACCACGTCGCCGGTCTGACCCACACCGCGCCGCACCGCATAGAGGAACGGATGGGGGTTCGGTACCGAGCGCGACGGCGCCTCCGGGAGCCAGTGGGTGGTGCGGAACACGTACTGCTCGTGGGGCTGCCCGGCGTCGTCCTTCCAGCTCTCCTTGCGGATCTGGAAGCGCCCGGAGAGGGTTTGCCCGTCGCGGCTCCAGCTCAGCGCGTGCACGTCGTTGGGCTTGCGCTCGAGCTCGTCGATGAAGGCCTTCCAGCGCCGCTGCTCCAGGTTGTCGAGCGTGAGGACGCGGTCGCCCGGCCGGAGGCCCGCCTGCCACTCACTGGACCCGTTGGGCACGAACGAGACGTACATCTCCGAGCTCTCGATGCCCATGCGCGCCATGACGTCGCGCTCTCGCAGCGCGAAGTCGTCGGTCTTGGCCTCAGGGTCCTTGGGGGTGGGCGTCAGATCGATCTCGCCGGCGTCGACCACCGCGATGTCGGCGAGGCCGCCCAGGACCGTCACCCCGGTGGGCCTCATGTACTCTACACGCACCGAGTCGCCGCGATTCTGCGCCAGGATGGCCACCAGGTCGACGTAGCGCTCCACCCGGCGTCCGTTGATGGCCACCACGCGGTCGAAGGTGCGGAGCCCCGCCTTGTGCGCGCGGGAGTCGGAGCGCACGCCGATGACCGGCGCCGCGAACCTGGGCGAGATGCCGACCCGGCCCGCGTGCACCACGAGGTCGAGCTCCCGCGGCTCTCGGTAGTGCACTTCGTCGTTGGGGGTGACCCACACGTCGAGCTTCTTGTCGTCGCGGAGCACGGCGAACTTGAGCGGGACGCCGGCCTTGCCGGCGACGATGGCCTCGATCTCGGGAAAGCTGGTGACCGGCGTGCCGTCGATGGCCTCCACCACGTCGCCCGGCATGAGCTTGCCATCAGCCGCCTTCCCCGACTCCACCGTTCCCACCACCGGCGGCGAGAACGTGCGGTCCTCGAGAAAGACCGTCGTGTAGAGGAGAATCGGAAACAAGAGGTTCATGGCCGGCCCGGCCAGGACGATGAGAATGCGCTTCCACACCGCCTGGGCCTCGAAGGACCGCGCGCGCTCCTCCGGCAAGAGCGGGCCCTCCTGCTTCGACTCCTCGAGCATCTTCACGAAGCCGCCGAAGGGCAGGATGCCCAGGCAGTACTCCGTCTCTTTTCCGCGAAAGCGCAGGAGCTTCGGCCCGAAGCCGATGCTGAACGTGAGCACCTTCACGCCGAAAAACTTCGCCACCACGAAGTGTCCGAACTCGTGGACGAAGATGAGGGCGGAAGTGAGGACGACGAAGTAGACGAAATCCACGGAGACGCTCGGGTACCGACCTTAGCACCTCGGGCGGCCGCAGGCAGCCCGGAGAGGGTGAACCCGACCGGCGCGCGAGGTGCGCAGATTTGCACCGACTTTTGCGGTAAGATGAGGAGTCGTATGAGCGTGACATTCGGCTACTTCTCGCAAGACTCGGGGACCCGCGACGCCGCCGAGCGGCTGCGCGTCTGGATGAGCGATCGCATCGGTAAGCCGATGGTCCTGCGCTACGCCGGCGGATACGAGGCCCTCGCGCGAGAGGTCGACGCCGCCACGGTGGATGTCGCGTGGCTACCGCCGGTGGTGTACGTGCGGGTACCCACGGGCCGCGCCGAGCCGCTCGTCTCGGTGGTTCGCGGCGAGCAGACCGGTTACGAGTCGGTGCTGCTGGTACGCGCCGACTCGCCGATTCATACGCTGGCCGACCTCCGCCAGAGCCGCGCCGCGTGGGTCGATGCGTGGAGCGCGAGCGGCTTCGTGGTGCCACGTGTAGGTCTCAAGTCGCTGGGTGTGGACCCGCGCACGCTCTTCCGGGTGGAAGCCTTTCATGGCTCGCACCGCGCCGCCATCCGCGCGGTGGTGGACGGCGCGGCCGACGTGACCGGCACCCACGCGCGCCCACGCGAGGCCAAGGACAGCGGCGAGGAGTGGACCGTCGTCACCGGCGTCGCCATGCGCGTGCTGCACAGCTTCGGCGCGGTGCCCTCGGACCTCATCGCGGTGCGAACGGCGCTCGCTCCGGAGGACCGGACCGCCCTCCGCGACGCGTTCGTGGCCGCCGGCGAGGGCCCCATGAAGGAGGAGATCCGGCAGATCTTCGGCGCCGACGCCTTTCGCTCGGACGGCGGGAGCGACTACGACGCGTTGCGGGCGGCGCTCGCCAAGGCCGACGCAGACGGGCTCTTTCGCTAGCGAATCCGAATCGGCGTTTTGCACGCTTTGGATATCCCGAGGGGGCGCGAAACAGGTACGCTCGGTTGTATGGGCACGCAGGTCGGGGACCTCCTCGGCGGCAAATATGTCTTGGAGGCGGAGCTCGGCAGCGGCGGCATGGGCGTCGTCTACCGCGCCCGCAACGTCAAGTTGAACTTGCCCGTCGCCGTCAAGGTGCTGCACGACGAGCTGGCCAAGCGCCCGGGCTTCGTCACACGCTTTCTCCGAGAGGCTCGGGCCGCCACCATGGTGCGCCACCCCAACGTGGTGGAGGTCCTGGACGTCGACGCGGCGTCGGGCATCCCGTACATCGTCATGGAGCTCCTCGAGGGCGTGAGCCTGGCAGAGTACCACGTCACCAAGGGCGGCCTCCTGAGCGTCGCCGACGTCCTCGAGTTCCTCGGCCCGGTGATGGAAGCCCTGGGCGAGGCCCACGAGAAAGGCGTGGTGCATCGCGATCTCAAGCCCGACAACGTCTTCCTCTCCTCGGAGCGCGAGCGGCTCGTGCCCAAGCTCCTCGACTTCGGCATCTCGGCCATTCGCAACGACGACCAGCGCGTCACCGTCACCGGCAGCACTCTGGGCACGCCCCGCTACATGGCGCCGGAGCAGGTGCGGCTCACCCGCGACGCCGATGCGCGGAGCGACGTGTGGTCGCTGGGCATCATGATGTACGAGCTCCTCTCCGGCACCCACCCGTTCGACGGAGAATCGGCGGGCGCCATCTACGTGGCCATCGCCACCCACGAGCCGCCGCCGCTCGAGAAGATCGTTCGCGACATCCCGCGCAGCGTGTCGCGCATCGTCGCCCGCTGCATGCGCCGGGACCCGGCGGAGCGCTACACCTCCACGCGGCATCTGCTCCGCGATCTCCAGCTGGCTCAGCTCGACGACGAGATCGCTCCCATCTCCTCCCCGCCCCCGGTGGTGCCCGATCTGGCGCACCCCGGCGTGGCAGCGGGGCCGCCGCGCTCCCCGGTGCCGCGCGCTTCGCCGATGCCTCCGGCGCCGCCGCTGGGCCTCGAAGTGCCGAGCCTGGGGCTCCCCCCGTCGCATCCCTCCGTGCGCATGGCCGCCGTGGCGCCGGCGTCGACCCCGCGCGGCAGTGGCGGCGTGCCCGATCTCGGGCCGGTGCGTCACTCCTCGGGGCAGATCCCGGCGGCGGCGGCCATCTCGTCGTCGCCCGCACGGATCTCCGCGCACGGGCCGGCAGCTTCGCCGGTGCCGCCGCCCCCTTCGGGCGCGCGCCGCAACATGGAGATCGAGCTCGAAGCCGCGCCGGAGTCCCTGCGACAGATCCAGCCTCGGGCCGCGGTGGCCTACGGTCGGCAACTGCGCGGTGAGCCGCCGCCGCGAGAGTTCAATCACCGGTCGCACGACGGCGGAGGCAGTGGCGTCGTCCCCACCTTGGTGGTCGGGTTCTTCAGCGCGGCCTCGGCAGCGGGCTTGTTTCGTCGACTGCACGAGCCGGAGGGATGGCCGGTCGTGTCCAACCTCGCGCCGGAGACCTATCCCGGCTCGGTGCAAGCCATCGTGGGCGGAACCATCGGGGCCGCGGGCCTGGCCAGCGCGCTGCTCGGCCTGCGTGAGAAGCAGATGACGGTGGCCCTGGGCGGCGCCGGCGCGCTCCTGCTGGGCGCGCTCATCGGCGGCGAGGTGCTCGACCTCACCTTCTCGCGGTACGGCGGGTTCGGTCTCGCCATCATCGTGCTCGCCATCTGGGCCCGCATCGTCTTCGAGGGGCGGCGCGTCTGGTCCCGCGACTCCATCATCGCCAAGGGCGTCGCCATCGTCATCGGCCTTGTGGCCGGCGGCGCGCTCTTCGCGACGGTGGAGCTGGTCTTCGGCGTGCTCGGCTGAGCGAGCCTGAGGAAATAGTCCGCGTTTACGCACGTTGTGACCGGTCCTGCGGAATTTCGCGCAACCAACCGGAGGCTGCCTCGTAGTGATGCGCGAGGAGGTCACGGGACATGATGAAACCAACCAGGCGTGCCGCCACGTCCAATCGCGCGAGCTCGGGCAAGACGCGTGGACGATGGGCCGCCAGCTTCAAAGGCGCCGCGCTGCTCAGCGTGGCGGTGGTCGTAGCTTGCAGTAGTGACGGAGACGCGGAGCCCAAGAAGCTCACGGTGACGCCGGCCGCCAACTCTGCGGACTTCGTTTCGCCGCTCGACGCCACGCCCGACCCCAAGGGCGACAAAGTGTATTTTACAGCCATTGCGGCCGACGGAACGCCCGCGGTCTTCGTGTCTGCGGCCACCGGTGGCGGCGTCACCAAGCTCGCCTCCGGCGCTCCGCTGGTGGCGCCCTTCGGCATCGCCATCTCCGGCGACGGGCAGACGTTGTTCGTGGCCGACTCCGGCGCGGACAACGGCGAGGACGAGGAAAAGGGCGCCATCTTCACCCTCCCCATCTCCGGCGGCACGCCGGCGGTGCTCGCGGGCAGCGAGAAGACGCAGCCGCGCGGCCTCGAGGTCCTGGGCAGCACCGTGTACTTCACCGGTCGCGAAGCCGACGAGCGGGTGGGCGTCATGAAGATCGGCGTCGCCGGTGGAGGCCGCAGCGCGGTCGCCATGGGCGAGCCCTTCGAGGCGCCGAGCGGCATCACCCTGGCCGACGACGGCACCATCTTCGTGGCCGACGCGCGCAGCCAGGCTGGCTCCGCGGTGTACCGCATCGCCAGTGGCGGCGCTCCCGAGGTGTTCAAGGACGGCATCGGCCTCGGCTATCCGGCCGGCGTCGCGCTCTCGCAAGACGGCAAGACGCTCTTCATCTCCGGCCGTGAGCCGGGCAAGGGCACCGACGCCGTGTATCAAGTGAAGGTCTCGGACAAGAGCACCACCCTGCTCACCGACGTCTTCGGCAACTTCGAAGAAGCCGCTGGCCTCCACCGCGCAAAGGGCGCGGACGTGTTCGCCTGGGCCGATCGCTCCGCCAACAACTCCGGCACCGTCTACGTGCTCGGCAAGTGAAAGAGGAAGACTCATGAAAGCTCGTCATCTGTTTGCCGGTTCCGTGGCCGCTCTGGCCTTCTCCTCGCTCGCCGCCGTGGCCAGCGCGTCCAGCCACCGCGAGGCGCCGTCGATCTCGTTCGACCCGGCCGCCGACAACACCGACCTCTGGGCCTGGGTCACCCCCGGCACCCACGACAAGCTCTACGTCGTGGCCTCGTACAACCCGCTCGAAGAGCCCTCCGGCGGCCCCAACTTCCACAAGTTCTCCGACGACGTGCTCTACGAGGTTCACGTGGCGCGCGGCAACAAGAGCCTCGACGACGTGGTCACCTACGAGATCAAGTTCAAGACCAGCCGCGTCGGCCGGGTCGACCCGGCCGATCTCTCGGCCCCGCTCGGCGGCGGCAAAGAGTTCTTCTCCCAGCTCTCCGGGCAGAAGCAGACCTACAACGTCGTCAAGGTGCTGGCCAACGGCAAGCGCCAGGTGGTGGCCCGCGACATTCCGGTGGCTCCGGTGAACATCGGACCGCGCACCAGCGCCGTGGCCTACCAGCTCAAGGGCGGATACACCGACGCGTTTGCCAGCACCTTCATCAACCCCATGGGCGCGGGTCGCGTGTGGGCCGGCCCCCGGGACGACGGATTTTACGTGGATCTTGCACGTACCTTCGACCTCGCGAACCTGCTCGAAGGCAAGGCCACCGACGGCGTCTCCGGCTTCAACTGCCACACCATCGCCCTCGAGATTCCCACCAGCGAGCTCACCGCCAACGGCCAGCCTCCGGCCGCCGGCGCCAACGTCGACAACACCCTGGGCATCTGGGCCTCGGCCAGCCGCCCCCGCGCCACCATCCGCGGCAACAACGGCGTGGACTACGATCTCGGCGACTGGGTCCAGGTCTCGCGCCTGGGTCTCCCGCTGGTGAACGAAGCGCTCATCGGCATCCAGGACAAGGACAAGTTCAACCGCACCCGCCCCAACCGCGACGTGCAGCGCTTCGGGTCGTACTTCCTGAGCCCGGTCATCGTGCGCGACGCCGAGGCGGTCGGCATCTACACCGCCCTCGGCGTGCCGCAGACCACCGTCGACGCGCTGAAGAACAACCGCCTCGACATCATCGACACCATCAACCTGCGCGCCAGCGGCCACGACATTCCGCTCGCGGCCACCGGCGACGTCCTGCGCGTCGACATGGGCCTCGACTCGAGCTTCCCCAACGGTCGCTCGATTCCCGGCGGCAAGGACGCCACCAAGGAGCAAGCCGACGTCACCGACGTGCTCCTCTCGGTGATCCTCGCCAAGGGCACGCTCACCGTGAGCGACGGCGTCAACAGCAACGACAAGCCGTACCTCACGAGCTTCCCCTACCTCGCCCTTCCCTGGGAAGGCTACAGCCAGGGTCACGGCAAGGCCGCTCCCTGAACAGACCGAGGTCGATGCGGCGCGGCCGGTCCTGGAAACAGGATCGGCCGTTTCCGTTTCCGGCGGTCAGGGCGGTGAACGGAGCACGCGCACGTCACTGGCGCGGCTCGCGCGATCGAGCACGCCGACCGCCGCGCGTCCGGAGATGCGGAGCCCCAGCGGAAGCTGCTCCGCGGGAACGACCCGGGAGAGGGTGAGCCCGGCCTCACCCTGAACGTAGACCAGGACAGAGCGGAGCCGCGTGCCGGGCGGCACGGAGATGCGAGCGGTGGGCTTGTCTTCGCCGGGCTCGCGCACCCACTCGACGATCGGTGGCTCGGGACGCGGTTCGGCAGACGCAGCGGCGACGGTCGGCGTGACCGCCGGGAGCGACCAGCGCGGCCCCACCACCGAGGTGCGGATGGCCTGGTCGTCCTGGGCGAGCGGACGCGCGGTGAAGAAGATGCTCCCGGCGACGCCCTTGGCACGCGCCGCGTCGACCAGAGCCAGCTGCTTGTCGATCTCGCTGGGCGGGAATTCCGTCTGCCCGAGCTTGCTCAGGTCATGCCCCACCACGATGGTGCGACCGCCTTTGGCGTGCGCTGCCCAGAAGTCGAGCAGCGCGGCGAAGTCCTGGGCCGGCCGCGTGGTGGGCCAGTAGAGTTGCGGGGCGAGGTAGTCGACCCAGCCGCGATCGATCCACTTGGGCGCGTCGCAATAGAGCTCGGCGTACGCGTCGAGGCCCACGATACCCCGGGGATACCCGGGCCGCCAGATGCCGAAGGGGCTCACGCCGAAGCGCACGTCGGGGCGAACCCGCGCCGAGAGCTCGGAGACGCGGCGCACGAAATCGTCGACGTTGGCGCGGCGATAGTCGTCCCGTGCGAGCGCGCCGCCGGCGCTCTGGTAGGCCGCGAAGGTGTCGTCGTCGGGGAACGACTTTCCGGCGATCGGATAGGGATAGAAGTAGTCGTCGAAGTGCAGGCCATCCACGTCGTAGCGCCGGAGCAGGTCTTCGATGACCGCGAGCACGTGAGCCTGCACCGCCGGGGCGCCGGGGTCCATCCACAGCTGGCTGCCCCAGGCGCGGGTGTGCTCGGCGAGCACGCGAGTCGGATGATTGTCTGCAGTCTGCACCGATGCCGAGGTCATCCCCCGGAACGGGTTGAGCCAGGCGTGGAGCTCGAGACCGCGCGCATGGGCGAGCTCGATGGCGCGGGCCAGCGGATCGTACCCCGGGTCTTTGCCCTGGGTGCCGGCGAGGAACCGGCTCCAGGGTTCGAGGGTCGATCGGTAGAGGGCGTCGGACTCCGGCCGGACCTGGAGGAAGACCGCGTTGGCGCCGGCTGCGACGAGGCCGTCGAGGAGCGCCGTGAGCTCGGCGAGGGCCGCCACTTCGCCCAGGCCCGCGCGACTCGGCCAGGTGCCGTTGTAGACCGTGGAGATCCATGCGCCGCGGAGGGCACGGCGCGGGGCCACGCGCTGTCGCTCCTTCGGCGCGCCCGGGGAAACCGTTACGCCCGCCGGGTCGGGCACCACCACGACCGCCGACGAGGGAGCCGGCGACGGCGCCCGGGCCACCTCGCCGGAGCACGCGGGTGCCAGCAGCGCCAGCAGCGGAAGGAGCCAACGTCCTCGAGGCATCGTGGGGAGCCTACCCTCGGTGTCCAGGTTGGCAGAAGGGGAAACCGAGGGCGCCGGGAGCCGAAACGCCCCAGGTCGGGCCAAAGCGCCACGCGAGCGGCCGGACGACGCCCGCGCATTTCATCCACCCGGGCGTGTTTTCGCCGGGTGGCACGGCGTTCGCTCAAGCAAGCGCATGCCGACCGACATGCAACAGCTCGTGACCGCCGCCATGGACGCTCTCTACCCGAGCACCGACGAAGGTGTGCGCCCTCCCCACCTGGCGAAGCGCCTGCTCCGGGTCGCCTGGAAGGCGGCGCCGTGGGTGATCCCCGCATTGCGCCTGGTGAGCCGTACGCGGAAGACCACGCTCCTCGCCACCTTCGCTGCCGGCATGGCTGCGGGCGCGGTGGGTGTGGGCGTGCTCGAGAGCCTCCGGCCTGGCACCCTCGAGCGGGCCGCTCGCAAGGCGCGTGAGGTGTTCGGTGACGCGGGCTCGAAGGAGACGACCGCGCTCGTCACGACGCACTGAAGCGAGCGTTGCGCGCGCGTAAGAGTTGCGCGACGCACGGTCTTCGTGCCGGGAAGGCGCGAGCTGGCGTATAGTTCGCTCGGACCTGCGGAGCGTTTCACGGCGCTCTCGCGAACGCGCGGCTCGAGCGCCGCTGCGCTGGAGAACGCCATGATCGACCGAAGCGGTAGCCGCGCGAAATGGATGCAACGAACGCTTCCGCTGTGGGTGGCCATGGGCGCGGGCCTGGTGGCGGCGCTCGCTTCCTGCGACGGATCGACCACCGACATGCCCTCGGCGTTTCCGGACGCGAGCGTCGAGGCCGAACCGCCGGTGCCGCCCACCATCGATCGCGACGACTTCGCGCAGCCGGTGCTGGACGTGGACGTGCCCGGCAACGCCCCGGCGCTGTTCGAAGGCAAGGACACCGCGAGCACCGGACCGTGCCTGCACGAACCGGAGCTCGGCTCGCTCATCCCGCGCAACTGGATCCGTCCTCGCTTTCGCTTCACGGCGCCGAACCAGGAGAACCTCTTCGAGATTCGCCTGGACATTCCGGGCGAGAAGACGCCGCTGCGCATCTACACCCGCCAGAGTGGTTACACGTTGGTGAGCGCGACCTGGAAGACCATCACCGCGGTGGCCGTGGGGCAGACGCTGAAGGTGCGCGTTCGCAGCCTGGTGGTCGACGCCGGAGGCAAGATCACCGCCGGCCCGTTCCTCGGCGCCGACGGCACCATGGAGATCGCGCCGGTGGCGGCCGCCGGAACGGTCGTCTACTGGACCACCAGCGGTGGCTCGGTGCTCAAGGGCTTTCGCATGGGCGACGAGACCGTGCAGACGGTCATCACGCCGCCGCAGACGGGTACCGCGTGCGTGGCGTGTCACACGTCGACGCCGGACGGAAAGTACGTGGCCATGACCGTGTCCACCAACCCCGGCGACGGCAGCGGCCCGGCCTTCGTGAACCTGCGATCCCTCGACGGCACCGCGGCGGAGCCCCCGTTCCTCACCGCCAGTGCCCGCACGCTGCTGGGCCGCCTCGACCAGCACGCGCCGGCGTTCTCCAAGGCCCACTGGCAAGATGGCGATCACACCGCGCTCACCATGCTGCCCATCGCGGGCAAGACCGAGATCGTGTGGACCAACCTGGAAGCCCCGAGCACCAACCAGGGCGAGGGCTGGGGCATCGTGGCCCGCACCGGCGACGCCAACGCCGCCTCGGCCGCGAGCTTCAGCCACGATGGCCAGACCATCGTCTACACCTCTTCGCCCGGCTCCGGCGCCGGTACCATCACCGGTTCCGGCGCGCTCTTCACTGTACCCTACACGAATCGCGCGGGCGGCGCGGCGGCGGCCATCGCCGGGGCGAGCGATCCGGCGTTCCACTACTTCTACCCCACGTTCTCGGCGGATGACGCCTTCCTGGCCATGAACCGCATCCCCGCGGGTCCTTCGGCCACCAGCTACAACAACGCCGCCGCCGAGGTCTTCGTGGTGCCCCGCGCCGGCGGCACGCCGACGCGACTCGCGGCCAACGACCCGCCGGCCTGCCTCTCCACCGTGAAGAGCCCGGGCATCACCAACTCGTGGCCCAAGTGGTCGCCGGAGGTGAAGCGCGCCAACGGCAAGGACTACTACTTCATGGTCTTCTCCTCCACGCGCTACGCCACCGGGCATGGACCGCAGCTCTACGTGGCGCCCATCGTGGTCAGCGGCGGCGTGGTGCAGACCTACCCGGCGCTCTATCTCTGGAACCAACCGGAGACGGAGAACAACCACACACCCGCCTGGGACGTCTTCGAGCTCGCTGGTCCGAAGTGACACAGCGTCACGGGGAACCAGAAAAACCTACGGCGACGCCGTAAACTCTGGCACTGGCGTCAGTCAGTCGCTTGACGCCCCCACAGGATGCAGTAGGGAAAGGCCTTCCTTTGCCGCGCTTTTTTCGCGGTTCACCTTGGCACGGCACGTGCGTAGGCGAGGCTCCCATCCATGCGACAACTCATCATCGGCTCCTCGCTCGTCCTCGCCCTCGGCTGCGCATCCGACCCCGCCGCAGCCCCCGCGCCGACCCCCAAAGCGCCGGTGGCTCCCGAGCTGGGAGTGGGTGACAAGACCGCCGCCTCCGTCACGCTGACCACCATCATCGGCCCGGAGGCACGCCTCAAGCGCCCCACCGACCTCGACTTCAATCCGCGCGTGAGTGGCGAGCTGTGGGTCGTGAACGCCACCGACAACAGTATGGTCATCGTGCACGACGCCACCAGCGACGGGCGCACGTCGGAGCGACGCAACGAGCCGGCCATGGACCACTTCATGGACCGCCCCACCTCCATCGCCTTCGGCGCCGAGCCCACCACCTTCGGATCCATCGGTACCTTCGGCACCTGCGGCGAGTCGCGCAACGAGCACGGATCGATGGAAGGCAATGCCAACGACTTCATGGGGCCGGTCTTGTGGACCAGCGATCTGGCGATCTTCACCAAGAAGGACCCGATCGGCCTGGGCTCGCACATCGACATGCTCCACTCGAGCCCGCTCTGCATGGGCATCACCCACGAAGCCGACAACGTGTACTGGGTGTTCGGCGGCCAGTCCGGCGCCATCCAGCGCTACGACTTCGCCAAGGACCACGGCGTGGGCATGGACAACCACTCCGACGGCAGCATCCGCTGGTACGGCGCCGGGCAGTTCAAGCGGGTAGAGGGCGTTCCCAGCCACCTGGCCTTCCGTCCGCAAGACGGCATGGTGTACGCCGCCGACACCGGCAACGGTCGCATCGTGAAGCTCGACACCAAGTCGGGCACGCGCACCAAGAACGCTCCCAAGAAGGAGGAGCTCGTGGCGAGCGACTTCATGGACGGCGCCGCCATCGAAGAGGTGGTGTCGCAGAGCCAGGGCCTCGTCACGCGCCCCTCGGGGCTGGAGATTCACGGCGACTATCTGTACGTCTCCGACAACGCCAACGGCCGCATCACCGCCTTCGATTTCAAGGGCGAGGCGGTGAACTGGCTCGACACCGGGCTGCCCGACGGCGCGCTGGGCGGCATGGTGTTCGGCCCCGACGGCAAGTTGTACATCGTCGACATGCTGGGCAACCAGGTGCTGCGCATCGACCCCAAGCCCGCCGCCAAGTAGTGCTAGAGGAGTGCTCATGAGCGCGCCGGATCTGGTCGTCCTTTACGAGCATCCCGAGTGGCAGAAGCCACTGTTTTCCGCCCTGGAGCGCCGAGGCGTCTCCTTCGAGGCGTTCGACCTCAAGACCGGCGCCTTCGACGTCGACGCGGCGCCCCGTGCGCCCCTGTACTTCAACCAGGCGAGCCCGAGCGCCTACGTGCGCGGCCACACGCGCGCGGTGCCGCTGGCCCTTTCGTACATGCGCACCCTCGAGACCGGTGGTGCCCGCGTGCTCAACGGCTCGCAGGCGTTCGCCCTCGAGCTCTCCAAGAGCGCGCAGGGCTCGCTCTGCCACAAGCTCGGCATCGCGCATCCGCGATCGCTGGCCTTCAACGACGTGGAGACGGCGCTGGGTCGTTGGGGTACGTGGCCTGCGCTGCTCAAGCCCGAGCAAGGCGGAAGCGGCGCGCGCATGTATCTGCTCTCGGAGCCCGACGAGCTGCGCAGGCTCCTCCGGGATCGACCCGAGCTGTGGGAGCCGGACCACCTGCTGCTGCTACAGGAGTACTTCCCGTTGCCCGCCGCGCAGGGCATCGTGCGTATGGAGTACCTGGGCGGCGAGCTCCTGTACGCCATGCGCGTGGTGTCGCACGGGTCGTTCAACCTGTGCCCGTCCGAGGTGTGCAATCCCGAAGAGGGCGAGGGCCACTGCGCGGTGCCTTCGCTGGCCGCCAAGGAGCCGGTGAAGCCCGTGGAATTCCACCCCTACCCGGAGGTGCCGGCGGAAGCCGTACGCGACGGTGCGCGCATCCTGCGCGAGGGTGGCATCGACGTGGGGGGCATCGAGTACCTGGAAGCAGAGGGTGGGCGCCGCGTCTTCTACGACGTGAACGCCAACTCCAACCTGCGGCCGGCCATCGCCCAGTCGTTCGGCTTCGATCCCTTCGAGCGCGTGGTGACCTTCCTCCAAGGGCACATCGAAGGCCGCAAACGCGCCTGAACGCCCGAGCTCAGGGGGCCGGCGCGTCGCCGCAGCCCAGGATGGACCGCTTGATCACGTAACCCTTGGCGCGATCGAGCGCCACGTACACCAGCAGCACGTCGCCGGAAGGCAGGGCCACCAGCTTCGCCTCCTGCACGGTCTCGTCGTCGGCGCCCACGGCGGTGGTCCCCAGGACCTTGCCCTCGGCATCGAAGCGGCGGAGCTTGGTGACGCGCTTGCCCCCCACCTTCTCGGCGTTCACCACCAGCGTGTCCGCGGCGCGCGCCAGCGCGAAGACCGCGCTGCGCTCCTCTATCGGCGCGGCATCGACGATGGCCACCGGCTTGGGCGCATCGGGCTTCTTTCCGTACACGAAGCGCGTCGCGTAGAGCTCCGGCTTGGCCATGAGCGTGGTCCACACCGCCACGTGCTCGCCGTCCGGGTCCAAGGTCACCGCCGGCGGATTGGTGGCGGTTCCCAGCCAGAAACCCGCGTCCGACGGCCCCTCGGGGACACGCCGGCTGACGATGACGCTGCCGTTGAAGCGTGCAACATACACATACCCGGCCGCGCCGCGGGCCGACCCCAGCATGGTGAACGCGTAGCGCTCGCTGGGCTTGTCGCCGGCCTTGATGGGGGTCTCCCTTCGGGCGAGCACGACGCCGCCGATGGTCAGCGCGGCGGTCATCTTCTGACCGTCGGTCTCGAGCGTGCTCTCGAGGGCACCGAAGCCGTTCTCGGTCTGTACGGTCCGGCAGTCGACGGTCTCGTGGGTGGCGCCGTCGGCTCCCGCCGAGAGGCTCGGCCCCTCGAAGGAGATGAACGGGGCGCTCGCCGGCCCGCAGTGCACCCGGCGCACCTTCTCGCTGGTGGTTTCCACGTAGTCCGCCGAGACGTGCACCTTGCCGTCCTTCGCGTCGAGCGGCGTCACCCGCTGCACCACCCGACGAACGGAGGCTTCGGGTTTGCGGTCCAGCGCTTCGAACGGCTCGGAGACTTCCGACACCGTCACCACGCCAGCGTCGTCGAAGGTCGCGGCCTTGGGCGTCCCCTGCCCCTTCGCGTATCCGATGGCAAGGGTAGCGAGCCCTAGCGTGATGCCGGTGTCGGCGCGCACGCCTTGGTCGACCACCGTGACATCGCCCTTCACCGTGCAGGCGGCCGCAGCGGGCTTCGCGGCGGCGGATGATGCCGAGGCAGCGGCGGAGGTCTGCCCGGAGGGCGCGGCGTTCGCGGTCGGCACCGAGGCGGACGAGAGCCCCGGCGCGGCATCGGAGCCAGCGGTGCTCTTTCCGCACCCGGAGCACCCGGGCGCTGCGGAAGCGAGCGCGAACAGGGCGAGGACCGAGAGCGACGAAGGGCGCGGGGGTGCGGACATGGTGCGAGTGTCAACGCTGGAGCCATCGCTGGCAATCCAGGAAATTCCGCGGGGTACAAAACCGAAGCGCCGCCCCCTCGATGGCCCCGCGCACAGCGGTGTCGATCGCGGAGAGGCGGCGCCTCGGCTGCACTTCGAGCGCGCTCAGGGGTTGGAAACGCCCCAGGAGCTCGCGCCCACGGCCCAATCGGCCTTGGTGTTGGTGTCGGTGGCCGCAACGCGCCGGAAGCTGTTGGTGGCGGCCGTGGTGCCGACGGTCTTGAAGTCGGCGCCGATGAGGAGCGCGTCGGTGTTGCTGGCGCAGGCGGCGCCGGCGCAGTCGGACCACTGGGTGGCCGCGGCGAGCGCGTTCACTTCGAGGTACCAGGTGGCCGACGGCGTGAGCGCCGAGCTGAACCAGGCCACGCCGTCCTGCAGCACCTTGTTGGGGCCGCGGGCGACGATGACGCGCGCGTTGTTGGTCATGCCGGTGGTGCCCTTCACGTCCCAGGCGCCCGCGTAGCAAAGGGCTCCCGCGCAGCCGGTCTTGCTGGTGGTCTCGTCGGTGACGCCGGTGCCGTCGAGGTGAACGACCACGAGATCGTCGGCGACCACCGCCAGGTTCGGCAGCGTGGCGAGGACCACCTTGTTGTTCACCAGGTTCTCTTCGAGGGTGATGCCGAGGAGGTTACCGGAGGTGACGACGCGGAGCTCGATGAGGTCGGCTCCGCCCGCGATGGCCGGGTTCAGCTCGTCCAGGCGCACCACCGCGGGCGTGACGTAGCCGAGGAAGTTGGCGGTCTTGGCGGTGGCGTCGATGCCCTTGGCGAGCGTGTCTTGGAGCGTGGCGGCGACGGTGACCGTGTACGGCGTGGCCGACACCTGGGTCGAAGTGGTGAGGGTCACTTCCTTGGGGCCGGTGAGTGCGGCGGCGCTCACCGTGAGGCCACCGTTGAGCGTGAACTGCGAGCCGTCGGCCAGCAGCGAGGCCGGCGCGATCTTTCGGTCGAAGGTCACCACCACGGTGGTGAGGTTGGTGGCGGCGGCAGCGGCGACCTTGGGCGCCTTGCACACCAGCGCGGAGATGTCGCCGTCGACGAAGCCCGAGGGCTGGGCCGCGGAGGTGAAGCGCCACATGGGGCCGGTGAGGGTGAACGTGCAGGCGGCGGAGACGTCGAGCCCCTCTTGGACCGTCTGCGGGAGGCGGACCCGGAGGTTGGCGCTGGCGGCGGTGATGCCGGTGGTGGTCACTTGCGCGCCCACCGAGCCCGCGCCGGCGGCCACGAAGTCGGTAGCGACGGTGGCCGAGAGCTTCACGTACTCGCTCTCGTAGCGGTCGAGCCCGGTGACCACGTCGGTCGCCGCGGTGAGGTCTTGCAGCAGCGACGAGAGCGCCTTGCCCTGGGAGACGCGGGTGAAGTTGGTGAGCGTGACCACCTCGCGAAGGCTCGCCACGTTGAGGACGCCGGTGGCCTTGAAGGAGACCTCGTCGCCCGGCACCGGGACCGGCGTGAGCGTGGCCGGGTCGACCGCCACGAAGATGGCCGGGCCGTTCTGCTCGGCCTGGATGAAGAAGCCCGCCGGATCGGCGCCCACCGCGGGGCGCACGTAGGTGACGAAGGCGCTGTCGATGGGGAGGTTCACGGCGCCGCCGTCGGTGCCTGCGTCGGTGACCGCGGTGGCCGCGGTGCGCACCGCTTGAATCTGCTGCGAGGCCGGGCTCAGGTTCGCGTCGGGCGCGTCGGCGGTGGCGTCGCGACCGCCATCGGCAATGGGTGCATCGCTACGCGCATCTTGCGGCGGCGTGGTGCGATCCTTGGCGGCATCGACCACCGGCGTGCCGGAGTCGGTGGGGTCCGGAGAGGTGCCGGGATCGTCTCCGCAGGCGTAGAGCACGGAGCCCGCGCAAGCGAGGGCGAGCAACGAACCGAGGGCGGGACGGCGAGAGAGCTTCATGGGCAGTGGTCTACACCAGCGGCGGCTGAAATCCAGCACACAGGCGACTTCGCGCTCGGTCGCCCCAGCGGGGCAATTCGTCACGGTCGCGTCGCAGGGTAGACACGCAAGATCCGCGCGGCCCTCGGGGATTGGCGAAGGCACGTTGGTTGCTCCGTGGGCGGCGGAGGATGCGACCCCATGGCGACCAAGAAGACCGCTGCGCGACGTGCGAAGCCCGAGACCGAAGCGAGCGAGGGTGGCGGAGGCCGCGCCCTGTGGACCGGGTCCATCAGCTTCGGTCTGCTGCAGATCCCGGTCGAGCTCCACGGCGCCACCAAGAACGACGACGTGCACTTTCATCAGCTGGACCGACGTGACGGCAACTTGGTGGGCTACACGCGGACCAACAAGGTCACCGGGAAAGAGGTGGAGTGGGGCGACATCGTGAAGGGGTACGAGTACGAAAAAGGAAAGTACGTGGAGGTCACGGAAGACGACTTCCAAGCGGCCAACGTGAAGGCGACGCAGACCATCGATCTGCGCGACTTCGTGGACGCGAATGCGGTGCACCCGGCGTACTGGGAGACCCCGTACTACCTGGCGCCCACCAAGAAATCGGCCAAGGCTTACGCGGTACTGCGCGAAGCGCTTCGCCGGAGCGGTAAGGCCGCCATCGCCAGCTTCGTGCTCCGCACCCGTGAGCACCTGGCGGCGGTGTTCGCGTACGAAGACGTGCTCATGCTGGAGGTCTTGCGCTTCTCCTACGAGATTCGCTCGCCCAAGACCCTCGATTTGCCCACCGATCTGTCGTCGCTACGGGTGTCGGATCGTGAGCTCGATATGGCGGAGCGTCTGGTGAAGGAGATGTCCTCGCCCTGGAAGCCTGCACAGTACAAAGATACCTACCGCGACGAGCTTCTGGCGCGCATCGAGGAGAAGGCCCGCAAGGGGAAGGTGAGCGAGCCCAAGGGCACCAAGAAGAGCGCGGCCGCATCCGGCAGCGTGGTCGACCTCATGACCCTGCTGCAGAAGAGCGTGGCCCAGGTGGGCCGAGGAAAAGCGGCCAACGACGCGCCGGACGGCGAGAAGCCGGCGACGAGGCGCCGCAAGAGCAAGCGCACCGCGCGCAGCAAGGCGGCCTGAGGTGGGCCTGGCGAAGTACCACGCCAAGCGCGACTTTCGGAAGACCGCAGAGCCGCGCGGCCGCAAGGCATCGCGCTCGCCGAAAGGCGGGCTCTCGTTCGTCATCCAGAAGCACGCGGCGCGTCGCCTCCACTACGACTTCCGCCTGGAGCTCGACGGCGTGCTCAAGAGCTGGGCCGTCCCCAAGGGCCCCAGCCTTTCGCCGGACGACAAGCGCTTGGCCGTGGAGGTCGAGGACCATCCGCTCGACTACGGCACCTTCGAGGGCACGATTCCCCAGGGCGAGTACGGCGGGGGAACGGTCCTGGTCTGGGATCGCGGCACCTGGGAGCCGGACGGCGACCCCGGGGCGGGGCTCGCCAAAGGTCATCTGGTATTCGCCCTGCGCGGCGAGAAGCTACAGGGCCGCTGGGCACTCATTCGCATGAAGCCCAAAGGCAACGAGAAGAAGACGCCGTGGCTCCTGGTGAAGGAGCGTGACGAAGCGGCCGACGACGCTCGCGACGTGGTCGCCGAGCTACCACTGAGCGTGGCGACGCGGCGAGACCTCGACGCCGTGGCCGCGGGCGCGCCGAAGGTGGTCGCGAAGCGTGCCGCGAAGAAGACCGCCGCAGCCAAGAAGAGGGCCAAGGCCACCAAGAAGGCGCGTACCCCGCGCAGCGGCCGCGCCGACCCCCTGCCTGCGCGCATTGCGCCGGCCCTCGCCACGCGGGTGGACGCGGCCCCCGAAGGCGAGACCTTCGTGTACGAGATCAAGTACGACGGCTACCGCATCCTGGCGAGGAAGCACGGCGAGCGCGTCACGCTGTTTTCGCGGACGGAGAAGGACTGGAGCGCGGAGTTTCCGCGCATCACCGAAGCCATCGCCAACCTCGAAGGCGATCTCTGGCTCGATGGTGAGGTGTGCGTGATGACGCCGGACGGCCGTACGAGCTTCCAGGCCCTCCAGAATCGCGCGGTCGACAGCGCCGACGTGGGGTACTTCGTGTTCGACGTGCTCTACGCGCACGGGAAGGATCTGCGCGACTTGCCGCTGCTCGAGCGCAAGGAAGTGCTGCGCCGGCTGCTTGAGCGGGAAGACCCCCGCCAAAGCCCGCTCCGCTACGCCGACCACGTGGACGCCCGAAAGGTGCGCACAGGCGAGCCGGGCGCCACCTTCTTTCGTCAGGCCTGCGAGCTAGGGCTCGAGGGCATCGTCGCCAAGCGTGGCGATCGGCCGTATCGCGGCGTGCGTTCCCTCGACTGGCAGAAGTGCAAGTGCTCGCAGCGGCAGGAAATGATCATCGGCGGCTACACGGAGCCCGCCGGCAGCCGCGTAGGCATCGGCGCTCTCCTGGTGGGCGTTCGCGACGAGAAGACCGGAGTGCTCCGCTACGCCGGCAAGGTCGGCACCGGCCTCGATACGCGCACGCTCCGGGATCTGCGGCGGTCTTTGGGTGCGCTCCGCACGGACGCGTCGCCGTTCTCGCCCGCCCCACGCATCGCCGGCACCACCTGGGTGGAGCCGAAGCTGGTGTGCGAGGTGAAGTTCAGCGAGTGGACCACCGATGGTCACATGCGGCACCCGAGCTTCCTCGGGTTGCGCGACGACAAACCTGCCGCCGAAGTTCATCGTGAGGTGCCCGTGCACGTAGAAAAGCAGCGAGCCAAGAAGCACGAGTCCGATGCCGAGGCGGTGCGCGCGGTGGCCAGCATGCGCTTGACCCATCCAGACCGGGTGGTGGAGCCGGCCTCGGGTCTGACCAAGGTGGAGCTCGCCCGGTACTTCGCGGAGGTGGCTCCCTGGATGATGCCGTGGGTGGGCGATCGCCCGCTCTCGCTCTTGCGATGTCCCGATGGGGCCGGCGCCAAGTGCTTCTTTCAGAAGCACCGGGCGCCGGGGATGCCCGCCTCGATTCGCCTGCGGCATCGCGGCGACGACGAGTGGATGTACGTGTCCTCTACCGAGGGCCTCCTGGCGCTCTGTCAGTTCAACGCCATGGAGCTCCACGTGTGGGGCTCACGGATCGAGGACGTGGAGGCGCCGGACCAGCTGGTGCTCGACCTGGATCCCGCACCGGACGTCTCCTGGAAGCGGGTCGTCGAGGCGGCCGGCGAGGTGCGCGCACTCCTGGAGGAGCTCGGGCTCGGCGCGTTCGTGAAGACCACCGGCGGCAAGGGGCTGCACGTCGTAGTGCCGCTGGTCCCCAAGGGCGGGAAGCACGGCTGGGACATTGCCAAGGGCGTGAGCCACGGCATTGCCAGCGAGCTCACCCGCCGCGATCCGTCGCACTTCACCGCGTCGATGTCCAAGGCGCAGCGCACCGGCAAGATCTTCGTCGACTACCTGCGCAACGGTCGCGGCGCCACCGCGGTGGCAGCATTCTCGCCGCGGGCGCGGCCGCAGGCACCGGTCTCCATGCCCGTCGAGTGGGACGAGCTCGGCCACGTGGAGGCGCGGGATTTCACCGTGCGGACGGTGCCCGGCATCCTCGCGTCCCGAAAGCGCGATCCGTGGAAGAAGTTCGACGCGGCACGACGGCCCCTTCCGGAGGAGATGCCGTAGCGTCTCAGTGGCGATCGTCGGAACGCCGGGGGAAGATGTCGAGCGCGCAGGCGATACGGAGGTCGTTCTCCACTCGCAGCACGCCCACCACTTCGCCGACCGCGGCGGCGATGGTATCGCGAACTGCCACCTGGTCCACCACACCCCGCAGGGTCACGTCGCCGCCACGCACCCGGACCTCCAGATCTCGCCCGTCGAAGCCTCGAAGCTTGCTCACACGCTCGAGGACGGCTTCACGCAAGGCGGCGTCGGCGTCGGGGAGATCGGGCGCCGCTCCGAAGATGCCCGGGTTCTCGTGCTGCTGCTCTCGGTAGCCGTGGGCGCCGGGGAGATCGGCGTCGTTCTCCGACGAGGGCACCGGACGCGGTACCGCGGTACGCCCGTGCTCGCGCCCCGGCTCGACGCTCGAAGCCTTGCTCCATTCGGGCGATGGGCTCACGGGATCGTAGTCGATGTCGCGATAGCCCTCGCTCAGGTGCGTCTCCGCATCCCAGCTGGCCGCTTCGCGAGTGGCGGGGACGCCTCGCGACGCGGCAACTTCCATCTCGCGGGGCGACAACCCAACGGCTTGCGCCGGCTCGCCGGGAGTCGATCGCGCATGAGCGACGGCCACATCTGCAGTCCCACCGGACGCAGTGCCTCCCCGGGCTCCCGCTCCATCTTCGCGCTTCTTCATCGTGGCTCCCTTCACCTGGGCCGATGAAGCAACCGCCGTGCCGCTACGAAAGCGGGACGAACCCCGGCGACGTTCGGACCAGCCCTCCCAATACCGCCACAACTGAGGCGAGAAGGAGCGCGCGAGGCGACCCAGACTCGCGCAACGCCCCCGGAGAATGGCGGGGAACGTACGGGCATGGGCCGTGCACCGGGTCGCGACGAGGTGACACCATGGCAGGTATCGTTTCGCGCAGGGGCATCATCGCCGGGCCGATGAACAAGGAGAATCACCAGGCCGAGCGGCCGGCAACCTCACCCGCGGTGCGTGAGGACGAGATTCCCGTGACCAAGCCTTCGGCCACGGAATCGTCGCGCCTCGGGCCGAGCTCCGGGCAGCCATCGAAGCACGCCGCCCAGAAGGTCCCCCAGACATCTGGCGAATGAGGAGATCCTACATGCATTCACGAACCATCTCGTCGCTCTCGATGCTCGCGCTCCTCGCATGCGGAGGCGGCGGCGAGCCGCCCAAGACCGCCGAAGGCGAGACGCCCGCCAGGTCGGCCACCAACGCCACCATGCCGCAGACGGACCTCTCCATGAGCCCCGCGCCCGCCGCCACGACGCCGGTCAGCGCGACGGAAAACCCGCCGCC
>JABFRG010000639.1 GCA_013141295.1 Polyangiaceae bacterium | reverse complement strand
GCCTCGTGGCTCCGGGCGGTTTCCGCCGCGGCGGCCACCGCCCGTTCCTGCGCCTCGCGCGCGGTCACCGCGGCGGCCAAGGCTTCTTTCGCCGCGTCGCTCTTCTGCTCGCGCAGCTGCTCCAGGGGCTCGAGCGGGTATTTGGTGCGCGCCACCCCCGTGTTCTACCCTGGAGCGCGCCGATCGCGCCAGTACCCCGCGGGAATCGCCTTCCGGTGCGCACCCGTGGCCGGAGGCGGAATGGGATGGGGAAAGGCCCGGTGGCACTCTCCGCGAACGACGCATGGAGCTATGCTTCGGGCTCACGCTCATGAAGATCCTCTCCGCCCGCCTGCACGATCCCCGCGGCCCCCGCTGGCTGGGGTTCGTGTGGATCGCGTTCGCGCTGATGCTCTTCGTCGGCGGTTTCCTGGCGACCGGCCTTCCGGCCCTCGCCGGCATGCTGTTCGCTCTGTGCGGGGTCGCCCTCAACCTGGGGCCGTTCTTTCCGCTCCGCTGGGCGCCGGTGATCGCGAACGTCGAGCTGCACCCGGGTGCGCTTCGCATCCGCAACGCCGGGCTGCGCGACCGCGAGGTGACGGCAAAGCAGGTGCAGGGAGCTACCACCGCCCGCTCCGACGGCGGGGTGATGCTCCACCTCGGCGGGGTGGCCGAGGGAGGCACCCCACTGGCCCTGGAATTCGACAGCGACGACGAGGCGGCCCAGGCGCGCGAAGCCTTGGGCATCGGGCACCACGGCTTCGGCAAGCTCTCCTGGGAGCCATCGCCAGGCGACGCATCGGGCGGGCGCAACGTCTTCCGTATCATCTCGGCGGTGCTCTTCTTCCTCTGCGCGGCCTCTGCTGCCGGCGCGGCGGTGGAGTCGTCGTGGTGGGCGCTGTACGCCGTCTGCACCACGTTCGGGGTGATCACGTTGGGCCTGGGTGCGCTGCTCTCGATGCTCGCTTGGTCGTCGCCCCGCGTCCACGTGAGCTCCGACGGCGTATCCTTCGACGCTGGTGGCGTCGGTCGCTTCATTCGCTGGGGCGACATCGCGACCGTGAACCACGCCAAGGACCACGTAGCCCTGAGCTACGCCCATGGGCATCCGCCGCTGGTGGTTCCCACGGCCCTCACGCGCTGGTCGCGCCGAGGCATGGCCGCCGCCGACCAGGAAGCATTCCTCGCGGTGGTGCAGTCGGGGGCCCGCCGCGCCCGCGGTGAGGGGCCACGCAAGGAGGAGGTGGCCGCGCGCATCGAGGTGCTGCAGCGTGGTGGCGCGGCGTCGCGCGACTGGCTCGCGCGCCTCGACGTCGAGGCGCAGCGCCTCCAGGCGGGCGGCTACCGGGGCAGTGTCATGGACAAGGACGATCTTTATCGCGTGCTGGGCGATCCCGACGCCGACACCGAGATCCGAGCCGCCGCCGCACGCATCCTCTTGCGGGTAGACCCGAGCGCCGCGCGGGTTCGGGTCGACCATGCCCTCGCCACCAGCCGCGATCCCACCGAAGAGGCGCGCATTCGCCTGGCCACGGAGAGCGATCTGGAGCGCGCGGGAGAGGCACTGGACCAGCTTCCGGCGGCCCCGCCTCCTCGCGCCGCTTCCCGCACATGAAGGAGATCCGCGGCGGCATCTCCGACCCCTTCGGCCCCACCTGGACGCGCCTCGTGCTGCCGGCACTATCTGTACTCTGCATCTCTCTGGGAATGCTGTTCGCCGACGGTATTCTCTCGGCTCCGGCGGTCTTCGCCGGTCTGGCGCTCCTGTTTCTTTCCCCTCTCATCCTGGGAAGGCACGCGCCGCACGCCGCACGCATCCTGGTGGAGCCAGGGCGCGTGGCCATCCGGGGGGCGTTTCCGCTCGATCAAACGCTCACGCCGCGAAACGTCACGGCGTCCTCCATCTGCGTCACCGAGAGCGGCGTCACCATGGCCCTCGAGCGACGAGACCGGGGGCGCCATCCGATCGTCCTCGACCTGCCGAACGAGCGCGCGGCGGAGGCTGTTCGCACCGCGCTCGGCCTCTCGAGCCAGGGCGTAGGTACGCTCTCCTGGCCCACGCTGGCCCTGCCCTTCGGCGGGCTCGACACCTGGGCCCGCTGCGTCGGTGCCATCGCGGCCCTGGTGGGCGCCGGTCTCATCGTCCGCGCCGGCGACCTCACGCCGCCCCGTGAGCCCATGATTGCCATCGGCATGGTGCTCCTCGCCTGCATGTTCGTGGCCGTCACGGTGGTCATTTCCCGGCTCGCCCAACGCGACCGCGGGCGCGTGTACCTGAGCCAGAGCGGCGTGTACGTGGACGCCGGGCGAACCACGAAGTTCGTGGGCTACGGGGAGATCGCCAAGGTCCGCGTGGGCAAAACCGCCATCCTCTGCGACCGCCACGAAGCCGAGGAGGGCGACGGCGAGCGGGCCCCTTTCGTCATCCCCACGCGCATCGTCCGACACCTCCGGCGCGGCACGTCACCGCTCGAGCGGCGGCACCTCGCCGCGCAGATCGAAGCCGCGGCCGCCAAGGCACGAAAGGGTACCCAGACCTTCGACGCCCCGCCCGCATACGAATGGCTCCGGCTCCAGGGTCGCCCCGCCGCATGGCTTCAAAAGCTCGACGCGCAGGCGCAGGTACTCTCGGGCGGCAGCGGCTACCGGGGGAGCGCGATCTCCGAGGGCGATCTTTGGTCGAGCCTCGAGGATCCCGACGCCCCGCCGGACGTCCGCGCCGCATCGGCCCGCATGCTCCTCCGGGCCAAGGGAGGCGCCGTGCGGGCGCGCATCGCAGCGGTGGTGGAGACGGTTCGCGACCCCAAAGAAGAGCACCTCTTGCGGGTGGCCCAGTGGCCCAGTCCCGACGAAGCGATGCTCGAAGACGCGGTCGAGGCGGCGCGTGCCGCTGTGGGCCGAGATGCCACCCGCAAGACATGAAGCGGCGGTACCGTTTTCACCAACGGCGCGCGGCTCTGATACCCTCCGAGGCGTGACCAAACGGCACGTCGAGCTCAGGGCAATGACGGCCGGCTGCGTCATGTTCGCCTCCGCGGCCTGCACGGCGCTGGTGTCGCTGGATGGTCTCTCCGGCAAGGTGCGCGACGCGGGCGCCGACGGAGCCGATGGCGACGTGGCCAAGGAGACGGGCGTCGTCGACGTTGTCCCGCCACCGGCGTTCTGCGCGCCCGCGCCGGGCCTCGGCGCCTGCTTCGATTTCGAGGACGACGCCAAGGACCAGTCGCCCAACGCGTTCACGCCCCTCACCGCACAGAACGTGGGCTTCGCGCAGGGCGTCTTCGGTCGGGCGGTGCAGCTCACGTCGGCTCCGGTGAGCTACCTGCTCTACCCCGCCGCCAAGAGCCTGGAGTCCACGAGCTACACGGTGGAAGCGTTCGTGATGCCGACCAAGCTGCCGGCGCCGACCAAACGCGCCGGCATCATGGACACCGACTCACGGGTGAGCGCGTTCTACTACGACGACGCGACGATCCACTGTCGCGGCGGCCAGCAAGAGCTCGTCTCGCCGAAGATCGCGCTGGACGCCTGGACGCACTTCGCCTGCGTGTGGACCCCCGCCGGCGGCACCATGTACGTGGACGGCGTTGCGGCCGCGAGCTACGTCGGAACCGGTCCCAGCGATGGCGCGGATTCGCAGCTCATCATCGGCGGCAACCTTCCGACCCTGGACGAGAATTTCGACGGACGCGTGGACCGCCTGCGCATTTGGACGGTGGCGCGGAGCCCCGGCGAGGTCCGTGACGCGGCGCGCCGCTGACGCCCGCGAGACGCGCGAACCGCGGAATGCTAGGGTGATGACATGGGCCCTCGACGCACCCTAGTCCCGACGCTGATCCTGCTCGGCGCCGCGTTCGTGGGCGTAGCCAGCTGCCGCGAGCCCACGCAGATGGTCGTGTCGTTCAAGACCAACGCCTGCGGCGATGCGCCCGACCTCGGTATCGTGACCGCCCCTTCGCCCCAGGAGGCCCAGCGTCGCGTGGCCGGCGGCGAGCTCACCACCACGCAGACCGCGTGCGTCGGGCCATCCATGCTCGGCACGCTCACGCTGACCCCCGGCGGCGAGAGCGGCGGCACGGTGGTCGCGGTGCTCGCGCTTCGGGGGAAGCGACCGGAAGACTGCCTTCGCGACCCGGCGGTCGCCGGCTGCATCACGTCGCGGCGCCGCTTCGCCTTCCTGGACCACACCCCGCTCGCCATCGAGATCTCGCTGGACCTCGACTGCGAAGGCAAGGCCTGCGACGCGTTCACCACCTGCAGCCGAGGCAGCTGCGTGGACGCCCGGGTCGAGTGCGAGGCCAACGGTACCTGCAGCGAGCCCGGTCACTCCCTCGACGGCGGACTCTTGCCCGATGCACCGGGCATCCCGGATGCCGGCCCCATCGTCCTGCCGGACACCGGCCTGCCGATGGACGGTTCCACACCAGACCTTTGTCCCGCCCGCAAGACCTGCAGGAACGGCACCGGCTGTCCGAGCACGGAGCTCTGCTGCCTCTTGAGCGACCCCGGCACCAGCTGCAGCGGCACCAGCGGGGGAGGCTCGTGTGCGGTCAAGGGCTGCTGCGCCTCGGATGTCCCCTGCCCCGCTGGCTCCGAGTGCTGCGCAGAGTCGGGTCAGACCACCTGCGTCGCCGGAACGGCGTGCACGGCCCCGCGCCTCTGCGCAACGGGGGCCGACTGCCGCGCCGGAGAGGTCTGCAGCCCACTCCTTGGCGCGCCGCTACTCTCGGCGCGCGGCAACGGCACGCTCCCGCCCCCCCTCTATTGCATGCAACCCGACGGGGGAGGTCCGGTGGTGCGCGACGGGGGCGTCTCGGTAGCCGACGCAGGCGTCGCCGTAGCGGTCCCATAGCGGGCACAAACCGCGCCGCAAACTTGGCCCGACCATCCGGACCTCCTTATCCCAGTGGGCATGAGCGAGGCTTCCGCAGTTCCCCCCGAGTCCAAGTCCGGCTTCGGCAGCTCCCTGGAGCTTCCGCGAATTCTCGGGCGGAAGATCCTGCTCCGTCTCCTGGCCCGCGGCGGCATGGGGGACGTGTACCTGGCGGCCACCACCGGCCTCGAGGGCGCCGAGCGCCCCTGCGTGGTCAAGACCGTGCGCCGGGACCACATTCACGACGGCTCGTTCCTCGCCCGCTTCCTCGACGAAGCCCGGGTGCAGGCCCAGCTGAACCACCCCGGCGTGGCGCAGGTGCTGGAGGCGGCCACCGACGAGAACGGTGAGCCCTTCACGGTTGTAGAGTACATCGAAGGTCGCTCCCTGGCGGAGGTGCGGCAACGCGCCACCCAGCTCGGCCACAAGATCGGCTGGGCCGACGCGGTGGCCATCTCGGTGGAGATGGCCATGGCGCTGAGCCACATTCACACCCGCGCCGGGGCCGACGGCGCGCCGCTCGGCATCGTGCACCGGGATCTCTCGCCGCAGAACGTGATGATGGGCTACGCCGGCGAGGTGAAGCTCATCGACTTCGGCACCGCCCGCGGGCAGAACCGTCGCTGCCACACGGTGGCCGGCGTCGTGTTCGCCAAGCCCGGCTATGTGGCCCCGGAGATCGCCCGGCACGAAGTGGGCGACGGCCGCATCGACGTGTACGCCCTGGGCGTGATGCTGTGGGAGCTCTGCAAGAACCAACGTCTCCTGGCCGGCGACGCGCAGAAGCACCTGGAAGACGTGGCCCGCGGACGCTTCACGGTGCCGGAGATCGCCGCATCCATCGGCGCCCCGAAGGAGCTGGACGTGGTCATCCAGAACCTCATCGCCAACGCGCCGGACGATCGCTACGCCAACGCCGCCGAGGCCGCCAACGATCTGGCCAAGCTCCTCGCCAAGGCCACGCCGCTCAAGAGCGGTGAGCGCAGCGTCCGCGCGCGCATCGCCACGCTCATGGTCGCGCTCTTTCCTCAGGAGCCCTCGCGCTCCCGCGGCGAGTTCGCCCGCCTGCTCCAGGACGCCAAGGCCACCATGCCCGACGCCCACACCCCGCCCGCCAGCGGCGTGGTGGAGAACGCCGCGCGGCAGATGGAAGACCCCTCGATGCTCCCCGGCACGCCGTACCGCCTGGTGCGCAAGATCGGCGAGGGCGCCACCGGAACGGTGTGGGAAGCGGAGCACGTGGAGCTCGATCGCCGGGTGGCGCTCAAGGTGCTCGACGCCGCGCACTCCTCGGCCCTCGAGTCCATCGATCGCTTCCGCAAGGAGGCCCGAGCGGTGGCCAACCTGCGCCACCCGAACCTGGCGTTCCTGCACGATTTCGGCAAATCCTTCGACGGACGCGTCTTCCTCGCCATGGAGTACCTCGAAGGTGAAACGGTGGCCCGCCGCATCGAGCGCCGCGCCCTGGCCCTCGACCCGGTCTCCTGGAAGGAGGGCGTCGAGATCGCCATCGACGCCACGCGCGCCCTCGAAGCCGCCCACGACGCGGGGCTGGTGCATCGGGATCTCAAGCCCGAGAACCTCTTCCTCACCGAGACGGGCACCCTCAAGCTCCTGGATTTCGGCGTGGCCATCGCCAAAAGCGACGCCAAGCACGAGGAGAAGAAGCAGCGCGGCTTCGCCATCTTCGGCACCCCCGAGTACATGGCGCCGGAGCAGGTGGCCGGCGAATCGGTGGACGCTCGCTGCGACATCTACGCGCTCGGCTGCGTGCTCTACGAGCTCTCCACCGGCAAGCGTCCCTACGAGGGCAGCTCCGCCGTCGAGATCATGGGCAAGCAGCTGCGAGAGCCGGTGGAGGCCCCGCGACGGCGCGCGCCAGGGCAGAGCATTCCCGAGGACCTCGAAGCGGTGATCCTCAAGGCCATGGCCAAGAAGGCCGAGGACCGCTTCGGCAGCGCCGCCGAGCTCCGGGCCGCCCTCATGGACGTGCAGAATGCACCGAAGAAGAAGCGGGCCAAGACCCAGCGAAACCTCACGCTGGCGTTCACCGCCGCCCTGGTGAGCGTGGTCGCCGCCGGCGTCGCCTACCGCGACACGGTTCGGCAAGTCTTCCACCACGAAGCGCAAGCCACCGCGGCGATCGTGCCCGACAC
>JABFRG010000498.1 GCA_013141295.1 Polyangiaceae bacterium | reverse complement strand
TGCCTCCTCAGCGGCGCCGCGAACGGGCGTCGCTGAGACAAGGAGACCGCATGGCGCTCATTCGTGCTGGGACCTGGCGCATGCCGAAACCACCGCCGCGCAGCGGCTTCGTTCAACTGAAACGGAGCGGGTTCGCCGGCCGGTTTCTTAGGAGCGAAGCGAGGGACCCCCCTCTGCCATTGCGTTGCAAACCCGAGGAGCCTCCTCGCTGCGCTTCGGGGTGACCGCGAACTGAAACGGTTCGCCGGCCCTACCGTTCGTGCTCGGCGTGGACCCGCAGCGACGCCAGGAGCCCTCCCCAGAAGAGGCCCATGGTGCGAATGAACGCGGGGACGTCTTCGCCGTGACGGACCGGATGATCGCCGCGAATGCTCGCCCAGCCGCGATGTACCACCGTGACCAGCGTGCCGCTGGGGCTCGGTTCGAACGAGATGTCGACCTCAGTGGTCTCGTGGGGCGCGAAGTTGACCGCGCGCCAGTCGAACACCAGACGGCTGGGCGGCGTCCACACCTTCACCCGTCCGGTCTCGACCACGGTGGTCTTCCCGCTCGGCAGGTCGATGGACTCGAAGAGCCGCCCGCCCACCTTGGGCTCGAGATGCAGGATGCCGCGGTGGCGGCCGGATGCGCGAAAGCGCGGTCCCCGTCGCCACCACTGGTCGATCTCGGTGGTGAAGATGGCGAACGCGTCTTCCGGCGCCACCCGCACGAGCACCGAGACCTTGGCCTGATCTCCCGGCAAGGCCGCTGCGCTCATGGGCGCCGCGGCCGACGCTGCTCGGCGTGGGCCTTGAAGGCCTGGAGCTGATCGCTCCAGAAGGCTTCGACCTCCTCGACCCAGGAGCGCAGCTCGGTGAAGGGTTTCTGCCGGAGCTGGTACACGCGAACCCTGGCGTCCTCCGGCAGCTCTCGCTCTTCCACCAGGCCGGTCTTGCGCAGCACGCGCAGGTGACGGCTCATGGCGGGTCGGCTGGTGGCCATGGCATCGGCGATCTCGCTGGCGCGGTAGGGCCGCTCGCGCAGCAGATCGACCACCCCGCGGCGCGTGGGATCGGCCAGCGCCGCGAGGGTGCCGTCGACGCTACTTTTCACCGGGGCCCCGGAGCCGCTGCATGAACCACCACATGTGCCCTTCGGGATCGGTGGCGCCGTAGCTGCGATCGGTCCAGTAGTCCTCACCGTAGTCGGTGGTGCTCGGCTCGCGATGCACGACCGCGCCCGCCTCCTTGGCGCGGGCACAGTGCGCGTCGACGTCGTCCACGTAGAGGCAGAGCGCCTGGGTGTTGCCGCCACCCACCAGCTTGGGCGAGGTCTGGCGCGCTTGCCAGGCCTCTTTGCCTTCGGTGCGCGCGCCCACGCCGCCCACCATGATCATGCCCTCGCCGAAGGTGAGCTCCGAGTGCTCGATGCGCCCGCCTTCGCCTTCGACCTTGAGGCGCACCTCGAAGCCGAAGGCTTTCTGGAGCCAATCGATGGCTGCTGCCGGGTCTTCGTAATAGATCGACGACGAGATGCGGGGCCAGCCTGCGGGGGTGGGCTTCATGGAGTCTCCAGTACGCAAATGGTTGCTGAATGAAGAAATAGTTAACCCAATCGTTCACGACTGTCAACGGCGCACGCGATGGCCTGGCGGGACAATGGCCGCGCGGATACCATGGAAGGATGCGCCTTTCTTCGCTCGCCACCTTGCTCGCCTTCACGCTGGTCGGATGCAGCGGCACGCCTCCGCAGTCCACGTCGTCCAGCTCCGGCGGCTCTTCCTCGAGCTCCGGCGGTTCCTCCGGCTCCAGCGACGCGTCGGCCTCCAGCAGCTCGAGCAGCGGTGGGGTCGACGCCGGCCCCCAGAAGCGGACGGTCTTCATCGCCAGCAATTTCGCGGTGGATGGCTCCTACTTCGGCACCGATCCCGCAGCGGCGGGTCTCGGCCCGCGCAACTTCGCTTCCGTGTTGTGCAACAACACGGCGAACGGCGCCAAGCTCGCCGGCACCTACGAAGCCTGGGTATCGGGCCCCGGTCCGGACATTCAGCCCATCGATACGACGGTGGACTGGTACCTCCCGGATGGCAGGACCCTGGTCCTCAAGGCCGGTAGCTCCCCGAACACGCTGCTCCACGCCATCGACCAGAACGCCAAGGGCGAGGCGAACACCTCCCAGTTCGTGTGGACCGGTCTCGGCCCTGCTGGCGCCGCCGCCCCCAACTGCAACGGTTGGTCCGACAAAGTCGTGATGGGCACCACCGGAAACCCGACGGCGACCGACTCCACCTGGACCGCCGACAAGCAGATCGGCTGCGGTCGCCTGGCGGCGTTCTACTGCTTCCAGCGCAAGTAGAGGCTACTTCAACAGCGCGGAGATGACCGTGGGGTTCTGGTTCCGGATGGGATCGAGCGCGATGCCCATGGACGTGAGCAGCGTCGCGTGGATGTCGGCCGGGCGCATCTTGACGCCGCTGGCGTCGACCTTGCCGGTGCCGGGGTTGATCAGCTGCGCGCCCATGAGTTGATCGGCGGTGGCGCCCACCACCTGGTTGCCGCGGATCTTGGGCCCGGCGACGAGCGCGCTGGAGGCGAGGTGATGGTCCCGACCATTGCGGGTGTTGACCAGCGGCGTGCGCGCGAAATCGCTGAACAGGAGCAGCGTCGTCTTGCTCCACACGCTGCCGCCGTCCTTGTGCGGAGTGTTCTTGAGCACGGTGATGAGCCGGCCCAGGGCGTCCATGGCCGTGCGAATCTTGGGGGCGTGGTCGGTGTCCCAGCTGTCGTGGTCGTCGAGATCGTCGGCGAGCTCCACCGAGACCGCCTGGGAGATGCCCTTGGCCAACGCCTGCGCTGCGATGGCTGCACGTCCGCGGGGGCCCGCGAGGTCGGCGGCGGTGGAGATGCCGAGTGCGTCGAACAGGGTCTTCACCTCCGCCGGTGGGCTGGTGAGCGAGAACTGGAAGAGCGAGGCCGCGTTCGACTTGGCCACCGAGTGCGACTTCTTGGTGAGCTCGCGGAAGGTGGTGACCACGCTGCTCTGGTCGAGCTCGTGGTTCTCGCAGGTGTCGCTCTTGGCCTGGAACGCCTCGATGGCCTCCGCACTCTTGGGATCGAGCGCCTTGCCCAGCGGCTTGAGCACGAGCTGCAGGTCGGCGGTGCTGTTCACGCTGGTGGGCGAAGCGAAGGAAGGCAAACCCTCGTTGTACGACTCGGTGGAGACCGCGAGGTTGGGAAGAAGGGGCGTCGGGCCACCGGCGTTGGCGACCAGGGTGGTGATGGAGCTTCCGCTGGCCGCGAGGCCGCGGGGAAACTTCCCCGTGGTGAAGTAGCGGCGACCGACCTCGTGGGTGAGCGTATCCATGGATACGCCGCGGAGGATGGCGAGATCGGCGGCGTGGTCCATGAGCGTGGTGGGCACGGCGGGGCCGAAGCTCAAGTTCCCGGCGCGCTGCACCCCGCTGGGGTTCGACGCGAGCAGGGTCTTGGTGGCCGCCTCGGTGACCATGTCGTAGGCCGGCATGATGCCGCTTCCGCCGGCCTTGCGAGCGTTTGCTTCGGAGAAGCGCGGATCGGTGTTGTCGCGCGGGTCGAGCGTCAGGAGCTGATCCCAGCCGCCGCGCATGTAGCAGAGCAGGAAGAGCCCCGGCGATGCTCCCGGATCGGCGTGCGCCATGGGCACCCGACCGGCGAATTCACGGAGCGCCACCACGCCGCCGGCGATGCCCATGACCTGCAAAAAGTTGCGTCTCGAGAAGTTCATGCGGTGCTCCTGCTATCCGGAAAAAAGTGCCGCGCGGCCAGCGACTTAGGCGCGCGGCGAGCGACTCAATAGAGGTTGAACTCGGGCGCCGTCACCAGCGCCACGCACACGGCGTTCCAGCCTTCGCGGGCCTTGGCCTTGGGGTCGGTTTCGGTGGAGGCCTTGCTCACGGTCGAGAAGAGCTCGCGGAGAGGCGCCACGGTGGCGGTATCGCCCTCCGCCACCTTCACCGCGTGGAAGCGGAGCTTCAGGTAGCGCAGGTTGGCGTCGACGCCGGCGGGGTTGCTCTCGACGGTGTCGGCGAGGTCCACGTGGCGGAGGAGCGCGCGCTGCGCCGGGTCGGTGCGGGTGGCGTCGGCGTCGAGGCCCTGGCCACAGATGTTCCGCGCCGCGTCGTCCATGAACTTCGCGTAGAGCACCGAAGGGTCGAGCGCCTCGTCGGTGGTGTCGATATAGTCGGGCTCACCCAGCGAGCGGGCGATGCCCGGGTTGGAGAGCGCGGGATTCGCGCCGTTCTTCCAGGTGATGGGCGCGCCGGTGGCGTCGTTGCCGAAGGCGATGGGAAGCGAAGCGCGGAGCTGGTCGGTGCTGAGGCGGCGCGGCGACGCCGACGTCCCTTGCACCTGGATCGGCGGGTGGTCCACCGGGGGCGCGTTGCCCGAGCCTTGCACGAGGGAGTCGTCTCCGTTGCCACTGCACGCGAACGCCGCGATGGCTGCTGCGGGAACCAGCGCCAGGAACCATTGTGCTTTCATCGGACCCTCCGGTACTCGGGAAGCGACACGATCCGGGTGATCAGTCGCGGATAGTCGTAGCTCTGCGCGGCGAAGTCGGTGGCCAGCTGATCGAGGAGCGGCAGGTCTTCCGCGTGCTCGCCTTCCACCCGAAGCTCGCGCTTCATCAGCCGGAGGAATGCGGCCTTCACCACCGCGCGTGCGAAGGTGCCGTCGGCCACGATGGCCTCCGCCAGCTTGCGCGGCCCTTGCTGGATGTTCTCCACGTACTCCGGATGCTCGCCCGCGAACTGGTACGAGAGGAGGAAGCCGGGCCGAGGCGCGTCGTCACGGGTCACGTAGAACCGTGTGCAGTATGCACTATTCGAGCCCACGCACTCGGGGCGCCGCAGGGGGAAGGTGGCGGTATCGTTCATGGCCGCCGAACCGGCCTCGGAGAATCCGGCGAAGTGCGCGGCCAGCGGCTCCAGGGTCTGGTGGCAGTACTGGCAGTTGCAGCGCTTGGTGAGGTCCGGGCTGTCGTTGGAGCAACCGGCCTGCGGTTCGAGCTTGGCGGCCGGCACGAAGTACTGCCCCATGAAGGCGATGCGGAAGTGATTGGCCCGGCCGCGATCGGTCTGGAATCGCAGCAGATAGGCCGGCATGGTGAGGACGCCGGCATGGAGCGTGGAGCGCTTGAGCGGTTTCCAGGCGTCGTCGGCGAAATCCCGCTCCGGGAGCGGCTCACCGGGGAGCGGCGCGTTGAAGGTCACGCCAGTCGACCCCTGGGGCGCAAGGTTCTTGCGCCAGAAGCCCACCGGGCCGTTCTGCTCCGCGTCCTGGGCGAGGATGAGGTCGGTGTACGGCGCCTTACCGGTGGCGACCCTGTCGGCGGCGCGGCCCAGCTGCTCGCGAAGCGCGCTCTCGATGGTGGCGATCGCGTTCCCTCCGTAGCAGAACTGGAGGTTCGGACCGCAGCCGCAGGCCTTGTCGGTGCGCCCTTCGGGGGTGTTGCATGCGACGCGCTTGCCGGCCTTGGTGACGGAGAGCGTTTCTTGCGCGTCGTAGGCGCAAACCTTCACCGAGGTGGTGGGCGCCCAGTAGGGGCTCACCATGCGGTAGCCCTCGTGCCGCTCGCCGCCCGCGGCGCGCACGTTGACGGGCCGGAGCTCGCCGGGGAACGCCGGGTCGAAGTCCTTCTGCTCGGTGTCGTCGCAATTGCTATCGCGAACGCTGCGATAGAGGTTCTCGCGGCCAGCAAGGCTCAGGGCGGTGCCGCCGCGGAGCGTGAGGTTGGTGTTGACGTCGCCCAGGCGCACGTTGGAGACGTTGGGCCAGAGCTGGTTCTCGTGGTGCCGGCGCATCGTGCGGCGGAACTCGTCGGAGGCGAGGTAGCCCTGCACCGTGGCGTCGGGGACGGTGTCGACGCCGTCGAGGGCCGCGTACTCCTCCACCGAAGGAATGCGCTGGCGCAGGTCGAGGGAGAGGCGACGGAGCAGCTTGTACTTGTCGAGCGCGTGGGGCGCGTCGCAGGTCGCGGGCACGTCGGCGATGCCGAGGTGGGCGCGCAGCAGCACCACGGGAACGATGGCAGCGAGGACGAGGAATGTGCGTTTCATGTCTCTTTCTTCCTTCAGAGCGGCGTGCCGGTGAGGGCCCAACGAACGACCACGCGATAGTCGGCGGGCGTGAGCTTTCCCATGCTGGGGGGCGGCATCACCGGGCGAGCGTCGGCGCGGAGCCGCTTGACGATCTCGCCGGCGGCGGCCTTCGAGGTTTCGTACGTGTCGAAGGCGCGAATGGGCGCGCCCGCGGCGCCGCTGGCGTGGCAGCTCTGGCAGCGCTGGGTCATGAACGGCTTCACGTCGCGCTCGAAGGAGACCGGCTTGCCGGCGGCGAGACGGGATACCTTGCCTTCGGCCGCGACCCAGAGATCGCCGTTGGCGTCGAAGGCCAGTTTGGCACCGGTAGACGCAGTACCGACCACCAGGCTTCCGGCGGCGCTCACCACGACCACGTCGGTGCCCACCACCGCGGCCAGGCCGTCGAGCCCCACCGAGACTGCGCTCACCGAACGCGCCGGCGCTCCGGGCGCGGCGAAGGTGCGCACCGAGAGATCGCCGCTCGGCGTCCGCACCAGGAGGCCCGCGTCGGTTGCAACATACACGGTTCCGTCGACGTCGTGGTCGAAGCCGTGCACCGCGCTCAGCCCCACGCCCACGCGGCGGAGGCCGCCGGTGTCGATGTCGGCCTCCCAGGTCGTGCCGCCGCCGAAGAGGAGCGCCCGATGCGCGTCGATGCCCACCGCGGCCTCGACCTTGCCGGAGCTGATGGCCAGGGTGGTGAGGGAACTGCCGCGACGCACGAAGGCGCCGTCGTCGCTGGAGAACCAGAGCGCTTCGCCATCGCCCGCGCCGGTGACGTCGAGGCCGCGCACCTTGCGACCGGTGAGCGAGGCGGTGAGCGGCGAAGGCGCCAGGGCCGAGGCCACATCGAGGAACAGGCCGTTGTCGCCCACCACGAACCAGCCGGTCTCACCGCCTCGCTCACCGGTCGCA
>JABFRG010000085.1 GCA_013141295.1 Polyangiaceae bacterium | reverse complement strand
GCCCGCCGCTCCCGCCACCGCTTCCGGTGCACCGTCGCGAGGTCCGAGTGGACTCGTGACGGACAATCCATTCATCAGGTAGAGTGACAGCACGATGTCGGTGAGCCCGTTCCGTCGCAGGGTGGCTGTGGTGCTCGGCGTCGGGGTGTGGCTCCTGGCAGCCGCCTGCCCGCCCGTGGCCCGTGCCGATGGCGATGCTACCGAGGCCGCCAGCAAGGAGTACAGCCGGGGCAACGAGCTGGCGCGGGCGGCGCGGTGGGCCGAAGCGCTGGGCGCCTTCGAGGCTTCATACGCCGCCAAGGCGCATGCCCTCACGCTCTACAACATCGGGGTGTGCGAGCGCGTGCTCGGTCGCGCCACCCGCGCGCGCGAACGGTTCCGGGCGGCCTTGGCCCGGGCAAGCGCCGATGCCACCGAGCTCCCGGCGAGCATTCGCGAAGAGGTGGAGGGCTTCCTGGCGGAGTACGGGCGCATCCTGCCGCGGCTGGCGGTGACCCTCGAGCCGCGCGACGCCGGCATCGCGGTGGACGGGCGTCCGCTGCGGGAGCATCGGGAGGGCGATCGCGTGGTGCTCGAAGCGGGCGTGGAGGCCCCGGGCATCGGCAAGGCCCCGCCTTCGGCCACCTTCGATCTGGAGCTCGACCCCGGCACCCACGTCATCACCATCACCCGGCAGGGCTACCGCGACGTGGTGATGACGCGCGATTTCGCGCCGGGTCAGAAGGGCCCGCTGAACCTGGTGCTGTCGGAGCTCCCGTCGACGATCCATGTATCTTCCACCATCATCGGCGCCCAGGTGCGGGTGAACGACGTGGACGTGGGGCTCACCCCGGTGGACGTGATTCGCCCGGCCGGCAGCTACCACCTGGTGGTCTCGCGCGCCGGCTACGTGCCCTTCACCAACGACATCAAGTTGGGCCCCGGCGAGGAGTCGAACCTACGGGCCACCCTCGCCGAAGAGCGCATTCCCATCACCAAGCGCTGGTGGTTCTGGACCGGCGCCGCCGGCGTGGTCGCGGCGGCCACCGTGATTACCTACTTCGTCACCCGCCCCACCCCTGCCCCGCAGCCCTACGACGGCGGCAGCGCGGGCTGGGTGGTGATGCCGTAGCTACTTACACTCCGAAGCGCAGCGGGTGAGCGAGCACGTGGTAAAGGGCGTCGCGATATCTCTGCCGGCTGGGTACTTGGTGCCGCACGCATCGATGCACGCCTGATTCTTGCACGCTCCGGAGCACGAGCTGAACAGATAGCAGTCCTTGGAGCGATCGCAGGCGAGCGACTCGACGAGGCACTTTTCGTTGGTGCAGGCCGCGCACGCCGTCGGCGGATCGGTGCAAATGCCGGTGCAGCGGTAGCTCTTGCATGCGCCGTGATCGAGCAGCGCCTGGGTCGGCGCGGGATACTTGGTGAAGCAGGCGGCCTCTTCGTCGTCGGTCGTGGCGTCGTGGATGCACTTGGCGAGGGTCGCCGCATCGGCGAAAGCGGTCACCGCCTTGAGGCTATCGCAACACTTGCTCTGCGAGCATTCGGCGCACGCCTTGTCTTCGGTGCCGTCGGGAAGGGTCACCGCCTGGCAGGTCTGGTTCAAGGGAAAAGGGAGGGTGGCCCCGTCCGAAGCGTCCACCACCCGCGCGTCGACGCCGCCGGCGTCGGTGGGCACAACCACCTTCGGCTCGGAAGAACAGGCGACGACGGAAAGCAGCGCAACGGAGAGAATCGAGCGCAAGATCATGTCTGAAGGCTACCATATGGGCGTGCGACTGCCGCCGCTGTTCTTCCTCTGTATCGCCCTCGCCTGCAGCGAGCGTGCGGAGGTTCGTGGACAGGTGCTTCTGACCATCGATACCGACTTACCGGTGGAGCCGGGCGGTATTGCGGTGGCAACCGTTGATACGCTTCGGGTCGACGTGTATGCGCCGGGAGCGAACGACCCCCGCGAAACACGCGAGCTCGCCATAGGCCAGCGGGCCACCTGGCCCCTTTCGTTGGGCGTGGTCGGTGCCGCCCGGGTACGACTGCGCGTGTTCGCGGCTCGCTGGTCGTCCATCGCAGATACACCGGCCCTCGGGCGCGAACGGGTCCCCCGGCCCGAGGTCACGGTCGACCGCCTCATCGACTTCGCGGGCGGCTCTCGGGAGGTTCGGCGCCTACGGGTACTTCTGACGGGCGATTGCATGGGGCGCGCAGCCGACCTGGTGCGAGGTCGAACCTGCGAGGGGGCGCAACGCCTGGATCAGGCTGCCAGCGACGAGCTCCCGGCGGACGATGGCTCACCCACGCGCGCGGGAACCTGGGCCGCGCTCGAGCCCCTGCCCTGCGCTAGCCCGGACGATCCCGAGCGGCCGTGCATCGCCGGCGGTTTCGACGTCCTGGGCGACGTGACACTCGTGGGCGTGCAGTCGGAGCTCGAGCAGCCCTTGCCGCTCCGGCCGGTGGTGGTTTCGCCGTTTCGGATGGACCGTGTAGAATACACGGTGGGGCGCTATCGCGCGTTGATTCGCAGCGGCTACGTGCTTCGTGGGGCGGCACCACGAAGGGCCGACGCCTCCGAAACTGGGCTCGCTTACTGCACATTTCGCGGAAACAACGACCCGACCGCCGATACTTTGCCGCTCAACTGCGTCGCGTACGCCACCGCCCAGGAGCTCTGCGCGGCCGAACGCGGCCGGCTCGCCACCGAGGCCGAGTGGGAGCACGCAGCTTCGGGACGGGGCGAAGGCCGCCTCTTCCCATGGGGCAACGCGACGCCGGCATGCTGCACCGTCAGCCTCTCCCGCGCGCCCATCGTCAGCGTGGCACGAGAGTGCCCACCGGGCCTGGCGGAGCCCGTGGGGAGCCATGATGGCCAGGCTTGCGCCGCGGCGGGTGGAGGCTCTGGAGATGCGCGCGGCGACGTGTCCCGCGATGGGATCCTCGACCTGGGCGGAAGCCTCTCCGAATACACCGCCGACCTGTTCCGCGACGTTCGCGGGTGCGCGCTTCCAGGCGTGCAGCGAGACCCGGCGTGCACCCAGGGAACGACGGCGACGCTCAAGAGCGCCGACTGGACCGCGGGACTCTCACGCGCCCGCGTGGCGCTTCGGGCGTCGGCGAGTAGCCGCCCCGATTCGACGCAAGGTTTCCGCTGCGTGGTCCCGGACGTGCCATGAAGGGGATCGCGCGTCCTGCCCTTCTCGGGTGTCTCGCCTTCGCGCTCGTCGCGATTCCCGGCTGCGAGCGCACCGGCGCGGTACGACCGCAATGGAGTATCGTGCTTCGCACCGACGCGCCGTTGCCGGCGCTGGCGGATCGCTTACTGCTCGAGGTCTCGGACGAACGTGGCGCGCCGTGCGCGGGGTGCCGGCGCATCTTCGACGTCGCCGCCTCGCCTTGGCCGTTCTCGTTCGGCATCGTCCCGCCGCCAACTGCCAGCCACTTGCGCCTTCGGGCGCGCCTCTACCTAGCCCGCGATACCACGGTCTCCGGAGACCCGCCGGCGGCCACGGCCATCGACGCGCGGGTGGTGCTCCCGGAATCGCCCGGCCCGGTGGCGGTACCGCTGCTCACCCGTTGCCTCGGCATTCCGTCCACCGAGAATGCCACGTGCAATCCGACGACCCGGGGCCTGGTCCCGATTCCCTTCGCAGACTCCGGAACCGGCGACCCAGACCTGCAGCCGGGGTCGTTTCCACCGGCCCGGGTTCCCCCGTGTGGCAACGCTCCACCCTTGCCCGGCAAGGTGTGTATCGACGGCGGGCTCTTCTTCTTCCGCGACGGCGGCTCGACCAGCACCGACGCCGAGCGCGCCCGAGCGCAGCTGGTCCGGATATCGTCGTTCTACGCGGATCGAGACGAGCTCACGGTGGGGCGCATGCGCGACCTCGTCCGACGTGGCCTGGTGACGAGCGAGCCGGTGCGCCACACCGACGATCGCAAGGCCACCTCGCTGTGCACGTATCGTGGGCCCGACGATCCGAGCGGTGACGACCTCCCGCTCAACTGCGTCAGCCGCGTCCAGGCAGGCGCCTACTGCGCTGCCGAAGGCGCGCGCCTGCTGCGCGACGCCGAGTTTGCTTACCTAGCCGGCAATGGCGCCCGGGGCACGGCATTCTCGTGGGGCGACAGCGAGGACGTCTGCGCCCACGCGGTGGTCGGTCGCAACGTCCTCCCCATCGAGCTGGACGGGAGCATCGAGGGCTTTTCCGACTGCCGCGTCGTACGCCCCGGCTTGACCTACGGTCCGGTGGCCGCCGCCCTGGCCGCGGTCGACGGCGACCTGGCTCTGGGCGTTCGTGGACTGGCGGGCAATCTGGTCGAGTGGGTCGAGGACGACTACGACGCGATCACCGGGCCGTGCTGGAGCGGTGCGCTCTTCCTGAACGACCCGGTCTGCGTGACGCCCGCGCACGAAACGATGACCCGCGGCGGCGGCTGGAATCTTCCGGCGTTCTCCGCCAGCTCGCAGTTCCGGAGCGCCACCCGCACCGGTGCCGCCTCCATTTATGCCGGATTTCGCTGCGCGCGCGATCTGTGAGGTAGCTTCAGTGAACCACGCCGCTCTTCGCAGTGAGCGGCTTGGGCAGATCGCTCTCGCCGAGGCGACGACGCGCATAGATCTCGATGGACCGCGCGATGGTCGCGAGAGGCAGGCCGTTCTCCGTTCCGCGAAACGGATCGTCCAGCTCGTCGCCGATGGCATCGAGGCTGAAGAAGGCATACGAGATGAAGAAGACGACCACCGGTGTGAGCTCGTGAATGGTGTCGACGAGACCGAACGGGAGCAAGAGCGCATAGGCCGCGACCGCTCGGTGAATGAAGATGATGTAGCTGATGGGGGTGGGCGTGTTCTTGATGCGCTCGCAGCCTCCGACCACGTCGGTGAGCTGCACCAGCGTGGTCTCCAAAAGGGGCGCATGGCGCGAGTGGAGCCATCCTGCGGCCCCCGCGTCGCGCAAGTCGAGGCCGATGCGGTGGAGGATCGCCGCCGGCGGGCTCGCCTCGTGGGGCAGCTCTTCGAGCTCGCGCGGCGAGAGGAAGGGCCGTAGCTCGTCGTATCCGTGCTCCCGCCGTAGGTGCATGCGCAGCGCGATCGCGAAGGCCACCAGCCGATATGCGACCTCCTTCTGGAACACCGCTACCCGTTCCTGGGCTTCTCCGCTGGCAGGCTCCTGCACAGATGCACCGGCCTGGACGAACCCGTGAAGCTGGCGAACGAAGGAGCGGCAGCCGTTCACCAGGCCGCCCCACAGCTTGCGGCCCTCCCAGAAACGTTCGTAGCTCGAGGCGTTGCGAAACCCCAGGATGATGCCCAGCGGTAGACCGGTGATGAGGAACGGCGTGACCGTGAGCGAGAGATGGAACGTCGGATAGCGTTGCAGGAGCGTGAACGCGATGGAGATGAGCGTGGTCGCGAGCATGCGCGGCCACACCCGCGGCAACGCGCTGCCATGCAGGCGAAACACCATCGCCAGCCACGAGGTGCGCTCGTAGACGATCACGAAGCGCTCGCCTCCGGATCCACCGCGGCGGGCGTGAGCGCCACGCGAAAGTGCTTCACGATGAGGCTCGCGAGGGGATCGGTTTCGACCTTGCGCACCATGCGCTCCACCTGGGCCGCGCCGGTTCCCATGATGAGGTACTGGCGGAGCCCGAGCGTGTAGGCGCTGTAGAAGAGCCCGGCGATGGCGTAGGGGCCAAATGGAGTCTCCGGAAGGTCGAGCGTGCTGCCGCTGATGGCGAATACCGTGTTGGGCTCGTAGCTGGTGACCGGACGCTCGTGCATGGCCGCGAAGCGGGCGAGGGCCCGAGCGCGAGAGCCGCGAATGTCGCTCATGGCGAAGAGCCCCACCAGCGGCATCTGCCCTTCCGACTGCCGAGCGCGGTCGATACTGTGGGCGGGCTGGCTCGAGAGATGTTGGTTGATGGTTCGCTGGCCTTCGTCCCAGAACTTGCCGTCCGGTTCGCCGCCGTCGACCCGAACGTAGGCGTTGCGCCGGTAGTCCTGGATGCCCGCGGTGACGTGAAATGTGAGGCGCCGAAGGTTGGGGTCGGTCCGCAAGGCGCGCTCCACCGCGGACTTCTGCAGGCGGGTGTGCGTTCGGAGATCGTCAACGCTGCGAATCCAGTCGCCGGCGATGTAGCCGTCGAAGCCGTAGTGCGTCCACAGCAGCTTGCGCACGCCCTCTTCGCTGTCGACGACGAACGAGGTGCCGTCGCGGAGCCGCACCTCCGGCTTGAGGCCGATGAGCAGTCGCTCGAGATCCACGGCCACCCGGGTGGCCTGCAGCATGCCGCAGTTGAAGACCGAGCCCTGCTCCACCGTCAGGTCGTGGAGGCGGCAGCGGTACTTCTCTTCGCCCTCGATGGAGAGCTCTCCGTGCGAGAGCACGTGGACGAAGTACTCGGCAACATCGTTCGGCCCCAGATCACGCTGCGTACCCTCGACGATGCGGCGCACGTCGGTGAGCACGTCGGCGGTGAAGAACGAGCCCGGCGTACGGAGTACGTAGAGCTCGCTGCGCACGCCGCGCGCGAGGTACTCCGAGCGTACCCGCTCCACCACCTCCAGGTGAATCTGACCGACGTCGCGGGCGTCGGAGCAGCCCACCAGGATGTGGATCTGTATCGCGGGACGATCCGGTTGCGGTCGCTGCGCAAGGGGCATCCAGCGAGGTTCTCAAGAACATTACGCCGACGCAAGAATCGAAATCGACGGGCCGCCCGGCGTCGGGCGGCGTCACGCCTATGACGCGTGGCGGCACGCGAAGAAGGGTCTGCAATTCGGAGCGGCCCTCACCGCCTCGGGTACCATCGCTCGGTGCGAGTCGGTTCCAGACGAGCGTCGCGAACGGCGCGCAGCGCGCTTTGGGGCGTCACGCTCGCCCTTGCGGTGGTCGCGCGGGCCCCGAGCGCCAGGGCGCAAGACGCGACCGAGCCGGCTCCTGCGGAGACGCCTCCCGAGCAGGCGCCGGTGGTCGACCCTCCCCCGCCCCAGCCCCGCGACTACTTTCTCAACGCGCCGAAGCGTGGCA
>JABFRG010000303.1 GCA_013141295.1 Polyangiaceae bacterium | reverse complement strand
CGGCTGGGGCTGCACGCCGCGGCCGCGAGCGCGCCGAGCGCGAGCATCGCGGCCCGGAGGCTCGCGCCTCCGGAGCGACGGGAGAGGTTCACGACACCACCGGAATGGCGCAGCGCTCCTTGACGAACGACACCAGGTCGCCCGTGGCGAGGAAGCCGTGGTCGGTTCCGTCGCGGAGCCGCACGGTGGCGCCGTTGCCTTCCACTTCCTTGTCGCCGATGACGAGCATGAGCGGAATCTTCTCCAGCTGCGCGCCGCGGATCTTGGCGCCGAGCTTCTCCGAAGAAGGGGTGAACGAGACGCGCACGCCCTGCGCTCGGAGGGCCTCGGCGATCTTCTCGCCGTGCTCGTTGTGCTTGTCGGACACGGTGACGACCCGCGCCTGCTCCGGCGAGAGCCAAGCCGGCAGCGCGCCGGCGTAGTGCTCGATGAGCACGCCGATGAAGCGCTCGATGGACCCGAGGAGCGCCCGGTGCAGCATCACCGGCTGCTCCTTTTCGCCCTTGGCGTTCACGAACTCCAGGCTGAAGCGCTCGGGGTTGTTGAAGTCGTACTGCAGGGTGGAGCACTGCCACTTGCGCTCGAGAGCGTCCACCAGCTTGATGTCGATCTTCGGCCCGTAGAAGGCGCCGCCGCCGGCATCGACCTGGTACTTCAGACCTGCGCGCTCCAGCGCCGAGGCGAGGGCGCTCTCGGCCTTGGCCCAGTCTTCGAGGCTCCCCACGTACTCCGCCGGGCGGGTCGAGAGGTTCACCTCGAAGTCCACGAAGCCGAAGGTGCGGAGCATCTTCAGGATGAACCCGAGGACGCGGTCGATCTCCGAGTCCACCTGGTCCCAGCGGCAGAACAGGTGCGCGTCGTCCTGAGTGAAGCCGCGCACGCGCATGAGGCCGTGCATGACGCCCGCCAGCTCGTAGCGGTACACGGTGCCGAGCTCCGCCAGGCGCATGGGGAACTCGCGGTAGCTGCGGGTGCGGCTCTTCACCATGAGCACGTGGAACGGGCAGTTCATGGGCTTGCAGCAGTAGTCGTGGCCGTCCACCGACATGGGCGAGAACATGCCCTCGCGGTAGAAGTTCCAGTGGCCGGAGACCTTCCACAGGTCGGCCTTGGCGATGTGCGGCGAGTACACGATGTCGTAGCCCGCCTCGAAGTGCATCTTCTTCCACTGCTCTTCGATGATCGACCGGAGGCGCCCGCCCTTGGGCAGCCACATGACGAGGCCCGGGCCGATCTCCTCGGTGTAGTGCGGCTCGACGTTGACCACCATCTTCGCATCGGTGCGCTTGTGGAGGGTGGCCTCGAAGGCCTTCTTGTCGTCGGGGCTCATGGCGCCGCGGAGCCGGATGTCGGCCGCCGGCAGCGGTTTCTCCTTCTCGGAGACGCCTTGCTCCGGCGCCTTGGCGATCTTCACGGTCTGGCGAATCTTGCGGTTCGGAAAGGTGGCGGAGGCCACGCCCAGGGCAAAATCCACCAGGGTGCGATCGAGCGGCGCGTCGGCCTCCACGCCCACGTAGAGATCGAGCTCGTCTTGCTCGATGTAGTCGTGGTCGTCGTAGCGCTCGGATACCAAGAACAGCTCGAGCTCCTTGCCGAGCTTCCGGTGGTCGCGCTTCTTCGCCTCTTCCAGGTGGTGGAGGTGCTTTTCGAGCTCTTCCTTCTTGGGAAAAGCGATGCCGCGCACGCGCTGCAGCGACTGCTTCGACGAGTCGGCGCGCCAGTAGGCAGCGGAGGCCGCGGTGACCTTGAGGCCCTTGATGAAGCCGGCGTGGGGCAGGTGCGGCCCGCGGCACAGGTCGACGAAGTCGGCGTTCTGGTAGATCGAGACCTCGTCCTCGGGAATCCAGGAGAGGATCTCGGATTTGTACTCGTTGTTCTGGCCCAGCGAGTCGAAGATCTTCAGGGCGTCGGCCTTGGAGACGGACTTGCGATCGAAGGCCACCTTCTCGTCGATGATCTTGCGCATCTCCGCCTCGATCTTCTCGAGGTCCTCCGGGGAGAAGGTGCGGCCAGCGACGTCGAAGTCGTAGTAGAACTCCTCGCCGTGGGTGCGGGGACCCATGGTGACCTTGGCGCCGGGGAAGAGGCGAATGACCGCGCTCGCCAGCACGTGCTCGGCGGAGTGGTTGATGGTGTCGCGCCCCTCCGGCGAGTCGGCCTTGCACAGCTCGATCTTCTGACCGTCCTTGAGGGCGACCCGGAGGTCTTGCACTTCGCCGTCGACCTTGGCGACGACCACCACGTCGGCGAGACGCGGCGAGATGGCCTTGGCGGCATCCATGGCCGTTGCGCCGTCCTCCAGAGACAGAGCCTTGCCGTCGGGGAGAATGACCGAGATTGCCATGACGATACCTTTTCCTTTTCTTCCCGGACGGTACGAGGGCCCGGGAGAGGTCTCTCAAATCATCTCGGCGTCATACCGTCAACCACGGCGCGCCAAAATCGCTCGAAAATCCCGGGACGCTGCGACGGCGGTGCCACCCAGTGCTCGCGAGGCTCGCGCCTCCGGAAGCGACGGGAGAGGGCATCGAAGGCGGGCTCGCTTCCAACCGTCACAATTCGCGGAGAAGTCCACTGCTCTTCCGCCATCGGTGTTTGATAGCGTCGTCGAGATGGCCGAATCTACGTGGAGGGACACCTTCGAGGCAACGCTCCGATCGGAGAGCGTCCACGTCGCGAAGCGGAAGGTGGGGCGCACCGGGCGCTGCGTTCGGCTGGGGTCGAACATGTGCCTCCCCATCGCGATGTTGGTAGCCGTGCTCGCAGGCTGTCATCGACAGCCCCCACGCGCCGCGGGTTCGGCCCCACCCGTCGCCGCTTCGGCCCCACGCGTCGTCTGCGCGCCGGTGCAGGGACCGACGACGACCGCGGCCGCGAGGGCCCGGGCCCAGGGCGCTTCGGACGTCGTGCAGACGGACGATGGGGCGGCCGTCCTCACGTTCCACGCCGGCGATAATGGGGCTGCATCCGTCGAGCTGACGGGAACAGGCGGCCTGGCGAAGACCGCGAAGCTGCCGACTCTCCAGTCGCATACAGTATTCCCCTTCCGCGGCCCGAACGTGGTCGGCTTTGCCCAGGACGTTTCCCCTTTTAGCGGAGGCGTAGGCTTCGTGGCGTGGGCGACGTCCGAGCCGCGTGCGCTCTTCGTGCGGCGGCTGACGAATTACGGTCTCTCCGACGCGGTCTTCGCCTTCAACGACAAGTGTAAGGTGCACGTTATTGACCTCGCCACGGGCGCCGTGCGCGTTGCGCCAGTCCGCGCGTGCGGTTGGTTCGAGCTCAAAGGTCGCGGGATCCGAGTCGGGCGCGAGCTCCGCTCGGAAGGCTGGGTCACGAGCGTCGAGTACCGTGGGCCTGCGCTCTCGCTCGACACGGGCAAGGCGTTGCCGGGGGCCGTTTGCGATGTGCTTGCCGGAGGTACTTGCATCTCGTTCGGCGGGAGTACGTATCTTGTATCTGTGTTGGACGAGGACTCCACCCCGGGGCCTGAATCCGGCTCGTCCACGCCGGCCTACTTCGACGTCCGCGCGGCGAGCGGGGAGCACGTCGAGGGTGTGGTGTCGATTCCGCATCCCTCGCTGGGCGACTATGAACTCCTATGGCGCGACGCCGCGGCGAAGACGTTCGCAATTGTCGCGACGCGCGTCGAGGGCAAGGTCGGGCCACAGCTCGTGCTCGTCGAAGAGAACAAGGTGTCGGTCCTTCCACTCTCGGCGGAGCAGTGGGTCGATCAGCGGCGCATTTCGCAGCTCCGGGACTTCGTCCCCAACCGCACGGACCCCAAGGATGTCGACGCGCTCATCCGCGAGCGTCGCAAAGTATTTGCCGCCTCTGCGAGCGATCGCGTGCGGTTCATGGAGTACTCCGACGCACGCAACGAAGAGGTACCGTGCACCCGACCGCCGCCGTGAGCGCTCAGAAGCGCGCGATGTTGCGATTTGGCCCGAGGCAAACGGTCCGACCGCCTGCCAACGCACGCGAGAGCTTCAAAGTGGCAGCGGGCAGTATGCATGGTGATCTTCACGACTGCGCTCCCTAGGACGCACCGAGTCCGGAAAATACGGGCGATTTGCGCGTGGCGGTGGGAAGCTTCGGCGCCTGCCCTCGTACGACCTCGCCATGATCGGGAAGCTCTCCGTGGCCGCGTTGCTCGGTACCGTACTTTTCGGAGGTTGCTGGTGCCGGCGGCCGCCGCCCGACGACGAGCTGCCGCCGAGCGCGCGTGTCGACAAGCCGGTGGAGCACCTTCCCACGTCGTCGCCCGCCGCGCGTTTCGTGGACGACCAGCTCACGGTGGACGGCTATCCCGCGCTCACATTGAAGGCTTCCTACGGCATCGCGGGCGACGTCTCGCTGGGCGCGTACGGCACTGCCAACTGGCCGGCCGGGACCAAGGCCGTGGTGGGGGGCAAGGAGGCCGACGTCGCCAACTACGCCTCCGCGACGCTCACCGAGGTGGACGCCATCTTCGGCAACTTGCCCATCGCCGAAGAGCATGCCGATGCCGGCGCTCCCGTGATGCGTGACAAGGTCGCCTTCGTTCCCACCGGCGATCTCACCATTCGCTTTCGCAATGGCGTGGAGCTCAAGGCCCCGCTACCGAAGGGCGAGGTGTTGGGCTTCTCGGTGGCCGACGCCATCATGCGACGGGCGGCTACCCAGAAGCTCACCTTCGTGGGCGAGAGCGGAACGCCCAACACCGTCTACTATCTGCCGGAGAAGGGGGGGCCCACTTCGGCGGTCGTCGGCCGAGGGAGCCGCCTCTCCGACGTCGACCTCATCGCGGTGTCCACCACCACCACCGAGACCCATCCGGAGACCACGTGCCGCTTCAACACCGGCTCCGAGTACCCGCTGGAGGTCGCCACCGAGTCGGTCACCCTGGTGGACCGCCGCACCCACGAGACCGTCGAAACCAAGACCTTCGCGCCCAAGAAGCTGGGGTGTCCTTCGTACGCCATGGGCGGGCACGCCGCCATCGGGGCCGGCCGCGAGGTGGTCTTTGCCTGGATTCGCAGCGTGGAAGCGAAGCGCGCGCCGAAGTAGAAGTGCGCGTCGCGGTCAGAGCTCGAAAGACTGCAGGTGCGCGGGCACCAACACCTTGGCCTCCGGAGTGCACGCGTGCACTTCCGCGCGAAAGGCTTCGAGGTCCGCGCGATCGTCGGCGTCGAGACCGGCGAGCGGTACGCCCGGCGCGAGCGGCCCGCCGAAGTCGTCGAAGTGATTGGCGAGCACCAGGTGGGGGCGGCCCAGCGCGGTGAGCACCCGGCAGGTATAGCTCGGAACCTTCGCCCGAAGACCCGTGGCGAGGACCACTACGTCGGCCCGCGCGCCCGTCAGCTCTGCTTCCACGAAGTTGGCGGAGCCCACGAACATCACCCGGTGGCCACCCACCGCCACCAGGTACTGCAGCGTGTTGCCCTCGCCGTAGTCCGATACCCGCATGGGCAACCGGGGGTTGGGTGCGATGGGCACGTTGGGCATGCCGATGAGCGAATGAAGTCCCTTTTTCACCTGGACGACGAAAGGTCCGAACGCGAGGCGCTCGCCGCCACTGGCGACCACCACGCGTTCGGTCGGGAGACCGGCGGCGCGGGAGACGTTGGCGGTGCTCTCGGTGCCCACCACGGTGGCGCCGGTGCGCTGGGCCACCGAGGGCACATCGAGCAAATGATCGTAGTGCGAGTGCTCCACCAGGACGACATCCGCCTGCGCCGGTGACAGGCGCCGCACCGCTTCCTCGTCGGTGCGGGCGATTTCCCCGTCCTCACCGCGATGCCGCGTGAAGTACGGGTCCACCAGAAGAGTGTGTCCGGCGGCGTTCACCTGCCATCCGGCGACCCCCAGGTAGCGCAGCGAGACCGCGGAGGTCGCGGGCACCGCCGAGGTGGGCGGGTTCGCAGACGGCGCGCCGGCGCATGCGACGAGGCAGCCGAGGAGAAGCAGAGGCCCGCCGCGCGAGGAAAGGGGAAACATGGCGCGCCAAACGCCGCATGGGTCGCGGGCATTCCGCCCGCGTGCGGGGTTGCGTACGGGGCCCGTTTCTGAAACACATGGGCGCCCCATGAAGGCCGCCTTCGCCCGTGCAGCTCGCGACGTCGCGCTCGTTGCATGGTGCATGCAGTTCGTGGCCCTCGACGCCATCTCGCCGCGGCTCCGGTCGGGTGGCGCGGGCGAGACGATGCTGTTCTGGGGCGGGAGCGCTGCGCTGGCCTACTTTCTCCAGAGCGTGTGCCGCACCCGCGTGGTGCGCGCGCTGGTCGCGCTGCTCATGGCCACCGCGTGGGTGGTGCAGGCGGCGGCGCTCCGCTACTACAACGCGCCGCTCGATCGGCAGCTGGTGGAGAGCGCCATGGCCGCCTGGTCCGACGTGCGACCGGTGCTCCTCGCCATTGCCCTCCCACTCACCGCCGGCTCGCTCCTGCTCGGGGCCTTGGGCTACGCGGTCCTCTCGTACGGTCGTCGCCCACTGCCCGCACCCGCTGCGCTCACCGCGGCCGCGCTCGGGCTCGCGCCGCTCTTCGTGGGGGCCCGCATCGCCACCCCCGAGCTGCGCCTGCTCGATGCGGTGCGCGGACTTCACCGGACCGAGGTGACGCGCGTGACCGCCGCCGTGCAGCTCCCGCTCTTGCCCAGCCGGGCCCCGCGGCTCCCGAGCGTGCTCTTCATTCTCGGAGAGAGCGTGCGGGCCAGCGACTACTGCGCCGACCCTCGACCGCACTGCCCGGTGGCGCCGCGGGTGAATGCTCGCTTGCCCGAGCGGATCGCACTCCCCGCGCTTCGTTCCATCGCCAGCTACACCGCCATCAGCGTCGGTGCCGTGCTCTCCGGCCGCACCCAGCTCGGCTCGCTGCAGGAGCTCACCACCGCGCCCACGGTGTTCGACTTCGTACACGGGTGCGCGCCGGCTCGGAGCGTCCGTGGGTGGCGTACTACTCGTCGCAGCTCGCCTCCATCTTCGACCGCACCGATCTCCGGACCGGCACCGACGCCTGGGTCACGCTGGAAGATCTG
>JABFRG010000160.1 GCA_013141295.1 Polyangiaceae bacterium | reverse complement strand
CGGGGGTGATGCGCACCACCTTCAGCGGCGGTGTGGCGGGGGGCGCCGCCTTGGTGGTGGCGGTCTTCGCGGGGGTGACGTCGGCGTTCTTCACCTCGAGCTGCGTGAGCCGCTCGTCGATGCCGTCGTGGCGGGTCTGGACCCGGTTCAGCGCTTCGCGCATCTTCGCCAGCTCGCGCTCCTCGGCGTTTTCGCCACGGGCGCAGGCAAAGAGAGAGAAGACCAGGAGGACGGGATAGACGCGATTCACGCTGTCCCGGATGGTATCGACCCCGCGCCCAGGGGGCCAATTTTGCGCTGCGATCGCCCACGTCTGTCACCCATCGCAGCCGCAGAAGGGGCACTCACTGCGTTGGGGATGACCCGTCTTCGTCGAAATGGAGGCTTTAACTACTCCGCGGGCGGGGGCTGCTTGGTGCTCTCGACTTCGCGATCCTTGCGGCGAACCAGCTGGATGACCGTCTCGATGAGGCCGATGACGATGTAGAAGCCGAGCAGCCATACCAGCACGAAGGCGGGCTTGGTCTGCACCATGACCACCGCGCTGGAGCCCACCGCGAAGAACACCAGGGCCACGGTGCGCCCGTTCAGCTTCAGGTCCTTGAAGCTCCGGAACTTGATGGTGGAGACCATGAGGAACGCCAGGAAGCACACGAGGCCGATGAGCGGGAGGACGTACTTGGCGTCGCCGAACGGCCCGTGGATCGTGTGGTTGGCGATGATGAGCGACATCAGGATGCCGGCAGCGCCGGGCACCGGCAGGCCCACGATGTACTTGCTGGGCTTCGAGGGCTTGCCGCTCTCGTCGGTGGAGAGGACGTTGAAGCGCGCCAGACGCACCGCGCCCGCGCCCGCGAAGATGAAGCACACGACGATGCCCGCGGTGTCGCGCTGGTAGAGCGACCACTTGTACACGAGGAGCCCGGGGGCCACGCCGAAGGAGATGACGTCGGCCAGGGAGTCGATCTGGAGGCCGAACGCCGACTGCGTCTTGGTGAGCCGCGCCACCCGCCCGTCGAGCATGTCGAAGAACAGGGCGAACACCAGGTACAGGGAGGCCCGATAGAACTCGTCGCCGGTGCTCCCCGCGGGGGCCATGGCGGTGGTGGCGATGGCGTGGAACCCGCAGAAGATGCTGCAGAGGGTGATGATGTTCGGAAGAAGAAAGATGCTCTTCTTCAGGTCGATCTTCCGGCGGGGTCTCAGCACGTGCGCCTCGGGTACTTCGGGGAGGGGCGACTCTGAATCAGAATCGGCCGTAGGTCAAAGGGGACCGCGCAGGCGGCGTGGAGGGACGCATGATGGTACGCCATCGCGCGGCGATTCTTCCGTGATTTCCCGCAAGCCCCGAGATTCGCGGGGGAAAGCTCAGACGCCCAGGCCGAGGGCTGCCATCATCAGGACGATGTAGAGCAGCGAGATTCCGAACACCGAGCGGGCCCAGCGGATGCCGGTGCCGTGGCGGAATCCCCAGAGCGAGAACCCCAGGAACACGCTGCCGAGGACCGCGGCCACGATGAGATACCCGAGGTGCGCCACGCCCAGCGGGAAGAGCAGGAGCGAGACCAGCAGCAGGGCCACGCTGAAGTTCACCATGGCTCGGCGGACGGCGATCTCTTCCACCACGTTGGGCATCACCACCAGCCCGGCGCGCTTGTACTCCTCGCGGCGAAACAGCGTGATGGCGAGGAAGTGCGGCACCTGCCACAGGAACAGGATGCTGAAGAGCACCAGGCCCGCGGCGTCGACCCGAGCCGTGAGCGCCGTCCAACCGAGGAGCGGCGGAATGGCGCCGGGCACCGCGCCCACCAGGAGCGAGTGGTGCGAACGCTGCTTGAGCGGCGTGTAGGCGAGGACGTACAGGATGTTGGCGAGCACCGCGAGGAAGGCGGTGAGCAGGTTGACGCCCAGGGCGAGCACCGGCACCGCGAGCACCGAGAGCACCACGCCGAAGATGAGCGCCACCTTGGGCTGAAGCCGGCCGGCGGGCAGCGGGCGCCGCTTGGTGCGCTCCATGCGGCCGTCGATCTCCCGCTCGATGTACATGTTGAGGGCGTTGGCGCCGGCCACGATGAGGGCCGTGCCCAGGAGCGCGCAGAGGGCCAGCGGCCAGGGCACCGGAAGCGACGTGGCCCCGGGACCACCCGCGCGGTGCGCGAGCAGGAGCCCGCCGCCGGTGGTGATCGCGACGAAGAGCGTGATCCGCGGCTTGCCCAGCGCGATGAGATCGCGGAGCTGCGTGGACGTATCCGGAACGGTGACGACGCTCGTGGCCATGTACCGCGTCGCGTATAGGGGGCCTTCGGGCCCGGCGTCAAGAAGCCGCGGCAAACGCGGCGCTTTCCATGCCTACGCCGCAGAATTTGCCGGCCCTGGTCAGCCCACCGGGCAGGTGATGAGCGTGGCGTAGATGTGGTGCGCGTCGAAGACCACCGTCGCGCCTCCGAGACTGCATTGGGCAAGCGTGTGACCAAGGGTGCCGGGGGGGACCTTGAGCGTGCGGCAACCACGGTAGGCGTAGGCCGCTTGCAGCGGCGCGAAAACCAGCTGATCGCCGCTCAAGAAGCGGAGCGGCACGCCGGAGTAGTCGAGGAGCTGCACGTCGTCGGCGCGCGCGTCGCACCTCGTACCGCCGTTTTCGTCGCCCACCGCCAGGAACCCCGAGCGCGTCCGGCCCGCCCACGTGCGGCTGGCCGCCCATCCGGGAATGGCATCAAGGGATGCGAGCGGCTCCGTGACCGCAGCCTGGAACGGCAGGCGCGTGCCGCCGCTGCGGAGGAGCTGGAGCTTTCCGTCGGCGCTCGAGGCCAACGCCACGCCCTCGGGAGGAAGGAGCGCAAAGGCGGTCACCGGAGAGGGCAGGCTCGCGGCGGGTACGAGGCTGCTGAGCCCGCCCGTCGCGTCGAAGCAGCTGATTCCGTTGCCCCCCACGCATCGTCCGGAGACCGCGGTGGCACCCAGCGAGCCCGGCACAGGGAGGGCGCCGTCGCGGGTCACGAACGCGCAGCCAGTGGCGCCGCACGCCAGGATGCCTTCTGCCCCGAGCTGCGCGCGGGTGTAGGAGACCGGGAGCCGGAACGACTCCGCGACCTCTGGCAGCTTGCCGGCTACTGGCGTGTGACCAATCTCGTAGATCACAATCTCGCCGCTCGCCCGATCGGTGCCCAGAAATCGTCCGTTGCGCGCCTGCAGGAGCTCCACCGTCGGAGGCGGCTCGAAAGCGAGCGAGAGCTGTGCGTCGCTGACCTCGCAGGCGTCGAGTGCCGGAGGGCAGCTCACCTTGGTAGGCCCAGCATCGCCACCATCGCCGAGCGCGCCGTCACCCATGGCATCGAGGCCCGCATCGGCGGACACCTCGTCCTGTGGCTGGGTTCGCGCGCAGCCGGCGAACGACCCCAAGAGCAGCCACCCCACACACAACCCCGACGCGGTCCCCAATCGCATGCGCCAAGACTAGCAGAAGGACGCCTGAACGTCCGGAGCCTATTTCTAGGCATCGGGAATCACTTTGAGCACCAACTTTTTCCGCCGCGGGTGAGGCGAGGGGATACACTGGCCACGCCGAATGACCCCGGTTCCCCCATCTTCACGCCGCGGCGCGCTCTCCCTCCGGGCGCGGCTGCGGAGCTTCTTCTTCGGAAGTGACGGCGGTCCGCTCGACCTGCAGCTTCTGGGGCGGGTGCTGCTCCACGCGGCGCTGGTGGGCCTCGCGGCGGGCGGCCTCGGCACGCTCTTCGTCTTTGGCTGCGAGGCGGTGAGCAGCTTGGTGCTCGGCCACATCGCCGGCTACTACCCGCTCCACGCCGCCGGGGAGCAAGATCTCTTTCCCGGCGAAGCGCCCAAGTTTCGCCCCTGGTTTCTCTTCGTGCTGCCGGGCATCGGCGCGCTGGTCTCGGGGATCCTCTGCTACCGCTTCGCGCCGGAGGCCTCGGGCGGCGGCACCGACACCGTCATCGACGCCTTCCACAACAAGCGCGGCATGCTCCGCAAGCGCGTGCCGATCGTGAAGCTCATCGCCTCCGTCTTCACCCTGGGCATGGGCGGCTCCGGTGGTCGCGAGGGACCCACCATGCTCATGGGCGGCGCGGTGGGCGCCATGGTGGGCCGCGCGCTCCGGGTCTCCGAGCGAGAACGACGCATCCTCCTGGTGGCCGGCACCGCTGCGGGCATGGCCGCGGTGTTCCGCACGCCGCTCGGCGCCGCGCTCCTCGCCGTCGAGGTGCTTCATCGCGACGACTTCGAGTCCGATGCGCTGGTGCCTTCGGTTCTCGCCAGCGTGGTGGGCTACTCGGTCTCCATCGCCTTCTTCGGCGAGTCGGCGCTCTTCGCCCACGCCGCCGGCTACCCGTTCGTGCCGGTGCACCTCCCGCTCTATGCGCTCCTCGCGGTGGTGGTGTGCGTCGGCGCGGTGGCCTTCGTGGCCATCCTCGATGCGGTGAAGAAGGCCACGCAGAAGTCCAAGGTCCCCGTCTGGGCGCGTCCGGCGGTGGGCGGTCTGTTGCTCGGCATGCTCGCGGTGCCCATCATCATCTTCCTCGAGCCCTACGTGGGGCGCCCGGGGCAAGGTGTGGGCGTGCTCTCCGGCGGCTACGGCGCCATCCAGATGTCCATCTCCGGCACCCCGTGGCTACCGGGCGGCTGGCGCGCGGTGGAGCTCCTGGCGCTCCTCGCCGTCCTCAAGATGCTCTCCACCTCGCTCACGGTGGGCACCGGTGGCAGCGCCGGAGACTTCGGTCCGTCGCTGGTCATCGGCGGCCTCCTCGGCGGGTCCTTCGGGCGTGCGGCCCAGCTCCTCTTCGACGATCCGCGCATCGACCCGGGCGCCTTCGCCATCGTCGGCATGGCCACGTTCTACGGCGGCATCGCCCACGTGCCCCTCGCCGCTCTGGTCATCGCCTGCGAGCTGGCCGGTAGCTACGATCTGCTGGTGCCGCTCATGCTGGCCGAGGGCATCGCCTTCGTGCTCCTGCGAAACCGTGCACTCTACAAGAAACAGGTCCCCACCAAGCGCGACTCCCCGGCCCACCGGCAAGACTTGCTCTTCGACGTGCTCAAGGACGTCCGCGTGAAAGACGTGGTCCCGCCCCGCGCGACGTTCGTCACGTTCCGTCGCAATACGCCGGCCCGCGACGTGGTCCGCGCGGTGGCCTCGTCCGACTGGCAAGACACCTTCCCGGTGCTCGACGCGCGCGACGCTCTGGTCGGTATCATCAGCGGCGAGGTACTCCGCGTCGCCACCACCCACCCGGAGTTCGTCGACGTCTCGGTGGCCGACGACCTCATGACCAATCCCGTCTCGGTGAGCGAGAACGACGATCTCCACAAGGCCCTCTCGCTCCTCCTGGCGGGCGAGCTGCGCGAGCTCCCGGTGGTGGCCGAGGACGGCCACATCATCGGCTTCCTCGACGAGGCCGAGATCACCAAGGCCTACCACATGGTGACCTCGTAGATGGCACCGCTCCATTCGCGGGTCGAGGGCCGATCACCAGACGACGACTCCTGCGAGCGGCATGCGTGGCACTCTGAAGTGCCACGCATGCCGGGCGTGCCGCTGTCTTGCGATAGGCATCGAGCGTCTGGGGCGACAGAGCGCAGCAGGCAAGGCCACGTCGTCGTACACCCTCGCCATCGCGCGTGGTACGCGGGTAGCCGCGGCGCATGCCCAGACGGACGAGGTCCTCCATGGCTTACGGTACAGCAAGACGCCAAGGGCGCCAGTGTGAGCGATGTCGAGCCCTCGCCCGTGGCCGCCCGCAGCGCAGGGCGACGCGAGCTACCTACGCTTCAACCTGCACGCCGGAGTGGCCCTCGCGGCCCCCGACGATGTCGCGAACGCCTCCGCCGCTACTGACGTGCCCGGCGTCTTCCGTCGCACGAATGCATCTACAACGAGCGCAGGTGCCTTTGCCTGGCCTACTCCACTCCGCCGCGGTAGACTTCACCTGATGTCGTCAATCAAGTTTAACGAGGCAGACCTGAAGTTTGGAGCCGTTCGAGAGGTAGACGGTGCATCGGTAACGATCCTCGCTGAACACCTTTCGCGGCGTCACTCCAACGTTGAGTACGCGGTTGAGCTAGGGTCATTCGTTCTCCTCGCGTCATCTCAGAGCGATCTGGTTGCCACTGTCTCATCCATCAAGATGCAGGAGGTAACCGAGAAAGGAGATCACATCGAGCGAAAGCTCGTCGTCTGCACTCTCGTGGGCTTTCTCCGCGATGGAACCAAATTCGAACGCGGTATCGAACGCTATCCGACTGTTGGCTCAGACGCTCACCTCATGACCGCTGCAGCGCTCAATGCAATGTTCACCTCTACAGAGGAGACGTTGGACGTTGGCGACCGATGTCAGAGGGGCGGGGGCAAAGAGCAGGTTCTGATCGACAAGATGTTCGGTCGGCATACAGCCGTTCTCGGAACATCAGGGGCTGGGAAGTCCTGGACTGTCGCATCGCTGCTTCAAGCAGCGATGGGGCGGTTGCCCCACACCCACATCGTGTTCTTCGACCTCCACGACGAGTATCGCAGCGCATTTCCTGAGGTCTTCGACCGCCTTTCCCGCAAGGTTAGGCACATCCCGTCGGCAGCACTGAAGATTCCACATTGGTGCCTGAACTCCGAGGAGATCGAGGCTCTCTTCCTGTCGCGCGAGTCCACCGCAGCCAACCAGTCTGCACTGGTGAAAAGCGTGATCAAGGAATTGAGGGAACCGGCCGGGAAGAAAGCCGGACTCGCAGACTCCATCATCAGCGTTGATACACCCGTTTACTTCCCATTCGACGAATTTCTCGAGCGATTGAAACACCTCGATACGGAAATGGTGGCGGGAGCGAAGACGGAGAAGCAAGGGCAGTGGCATGGGAAGCTTTCCAACTTGGTCACGCGGATGGAGTCTCGCTTGGGTGTGGCTCTTCTCCGACGGGACAATGCATAGCAGGATCGATCACTTGACTCTCCGCAGTCGCGACTTGGGTGCGGGTAGCGGGTCAGGGATCTTGCCGTCTTCGTAGCGACCGGCGTGG
>JABFRG010001194.1 GCA_013141295.1 Polyangiaceae bacterium | reverse complement strand
CCGCCCTCCGCAGCACGAGCTCGAGGCCGCGGGCCGCGTGCCCGAACCGGAGCCGGAGCCCGATACGCTTCCCGGTGTTGCTTCACCGTCGTTCGCCGACGAGGACGAGGTGCTTGCGCAGCTCACCGAGGCCGACGAGGTGCAGGAGCTGACCGAAGCCGACGAGGTTCCCGCGGACGAGCCGGAGCCGATGGACGACGAGGAAGCCTCGGTGCTCGCCGAGGAGACCCGCAACGAGCGCGCCTGGCGCCGCATTTACGACGCGGTGTATCGCCCCATGGACCGCGATCGCCGCATGGCCGAGGCGCGGGTGGTGGAGGGCGCGAACCTCATGGCACTGTGCCTCGACCCGGAGCCGCAGATGGTCTTCGCGCTCCAGGAGAACCCCCGCTTCGGCCTCACCGAGGCCCGGTTCATCGCGTTCCATCACCGGACCCAGGCGGGGCTCGAGCTGCTCACGCGCACCGCCGAGATCGCCAAGGACAGCCTGGTGCAGCGGCGCCTCTTGCGAAACCCCCAGCTGCCGGACCCGCTGCTGCGGAAGATCGTCCACGGGAAGATGCTGGGCGATACCTACAAGATCGCCATCGATCGCGACGTGCCGGAGCGCACCCGGGTGAACACCGCCGAGCTCCTGCGCCGGAAGTTCACCCTCGCCGGTGGTGACGAGAAGGCGGCCCTCGTCATCAAGACCGAGGCTCGCTGCCTGCTGCTCCTCACCAACTGCGCCTTCGACGCGCAGACCACGCAGATTCTCTGCGGGCGCACCGGCTGGACCATGCTCTGCATCCAGAACCTGGTGCGCTGGTCGGCCACGCCACCCCAGCTGCTCCGCGCGCTCCTCAAGCTGCCGATCATCCGCCAGAACGTGGGCATGCGAAAGCTGCTCCTGAAGCACCCGAACATGCCCAGCGACGTCAAGCGCGCCTTCAACACCGGCCAGCCGCTCTGACTACTGCTTGCAGCAAAGGACGCCGCCGAACCCGGTGCGATTGGCGACGTTGGCCCTCTCCTGGGTCTCGCTCGTGCCCATGTCCCAGCCGAGCGGCGCCTTGCCCTTGCTGATGTACGCGTTGAGGACGCCGCACCCGGAGCTCGGCGGGGGGAACGTCGATGTGAGCCCGACCGCGCAACCGAACACGTCGTCGTCTCCCCCAGCGCCGCATACCGCATTGCCCGCGCCCCGAGCCGCGCTTGCGTAGAAGCCCATCGCCCCCGAGCTACCGCACGTGGATACCTCCAAGGGATTGCACACCTGCCAACCGGTGGCGCACAGGTCGGCCGCGGCGCAGCCGGTGCCGAGCTTCCTGCTGCCGTCGTTGCCGGCTTTGTGGTTGCACGACGCCTCTGCGTCCAGGCCCGCAACGCTCCAACGTCCAGCGCAGCCGGCGAGCGTGGGGGAGCTCGTGTCCGGGGCGAACGCTTCGCGGGTTCCGTCGGCGCATCCGCTTCCGGGCACGCCCACGGGAAAGTCCCCTCCGTCGTCGGCGTCTACCGCCGCGTCTCCGAAGGAGCCCCCATCCGCGGGTGCCGCGCCTTCGACGGCAGCGTCCGGCGCCCCGGGCGAGGCAGGCGTGGTCTCGAAGGTCTCGCAGGCCACCCCCGCGCAGATGCACGACGCGAAGAACGTCATCGACACACGTGCTCCCATGAGCGAAATCTATCAGGCCTTGCGCCGCGTGCGACGTCTCTTCGCGGGCGCCGCAGGGAGCCGGCGCAAACCCTGCGGAATGCCGCGGAACGCCGCATTTTCGCTGGAGTCGCCGTATCGGCCGCGCATTTGCTACACTCGACGTCGTGCGAAGGTCGAAGCTCTGGTCGGTGCTCATCGTGGGACTCGCAACGAGCCTCGCGGTGGCGCCCGTGTCCGCCCAGGACTTCGATCCCAAGGGTCGCAAGAAGCCCGGCAAGGGCCAGGTCAAACCGGGCGGTGGCGGGGGAGCCAAGCCCGGCGGCGGTGGTGCCAAGCCCGGCGGCAATCCCGGCGGCGGCGGCGGACCCAAGCCGGGTGGCAACAACCCTCCGGCTGGACCCGCCAAGCCCGAGGGCGTGGCGGCGACGGTGCTCATCGAGCGCTACACCCGCGTGGTGCTGGCGCAGCCGGGGTCGCCCTTTCCGCTGCAGCGGCTGGCGCAGCTCTATCGCGAACGCGACGGCAACATCGTCGCGCTGGTGAAGGACTTCGAGGCCCGGGCCGCGGCCACCGGCGACGCGCAGTACGCTTCGCTGGTGTCGCTCGGCGGCGTCTACAAGATCGACGGCCGCACCGACGACGCGGTGAAGGCCTACGAGCGGTCCATCGGCCTCAAGAGCACCGATCCGGTGGCCATCCTGGCGCTCGCGCGCTTGCATCAGGACCGCGCCGACTTGGCTGCCGCGCGCACCCGCTACGAGCAAGCGCTGGCGCTGCAAACCGTTCCTCAGGATCGCGAGCAGACCCTGCGCACGCTCATGACGCTGGCGCTCGACACCAAGGACTGGACGGCCGCAAAGGGCTTCCACGACAAGCTGGTGGCCATGGGCAAGGCCAGCCTCTTCGTGAAGGGCGAGCTCGGGCGAGAGCTCTTCGCCCGCGGCGAGTACGTGCGGGCCGAGAGTGAGTTCAAGGATCTGGTGAACGCGGCCCAGGGCGACAACCGCGCCCTCGGACCGGCACTGAAGGAGCTGGGACGCGCCCAGGCCAAGGCCGGCAAGAACCCCGAAGCCCTCGCCACCCTCAAGCGTGCGCTCGGCGCTTCGGGCTCCGAAGCCGCGGTGCGCACCGAGATCTACGAGATCATCGCCGAGGTCTACCGCAAGGACCAGAAGCTCCCGATGCTCATCAAGGATCTGGAGAACGAGCATCCCAGTGACTTTCAGCGGCTCAAGCTCCTGGGCTCGCTGTACGAAGAAACCGGCGATGCGCCCAAGGCCCTGGCCACCTACCGCAAGGCGCTGGGCGCCAACGCCAAGGATCTCGATCTGCGGCTCAAGGTGGTGCGCCTGCTGCAGTCGCAAGGCGAGATCGACAAGGCCATCGCCGAGTACGAGTCTTTGGTGCGGGCTGCGCCCAACAACCCCACCTTCGTGTTCGAGCTCACCGAGGCGCTCCTCCAGCGGGGCGATCGCGCGCGGGCCCTGCGGGTGCTCACCGAGGTGGAGAGCCGCGCCGGGAGCGACGAGGAGGTCCTCTCGCGCCTGGCCGACTTCTACGGCCGCATCGGCGAGAGCGACAAGAGCGTCAAGGTGCTCACCCGCCTCTCGCAGATGAACTCCGGCGATCCGTCGCACTTGGTGGACCTCGGCGATCGCTACTACCAGGATGGCAACGTCGCGCTGGCGGTCTCCACCTGGAAGCGCATCCTCACCACCGTCACCCCGCGCGCCAAGGCGCTCTCCGCCCTGGGCGACGTGTACCTCGAGCACGACATGTCCGCCGAGGCCCTGGCTTCGTTCCGCGAGGCGGTGGCGCTCGACAAAGAGAATGTAGGATACAAGAAACAGCTGGCCGGCGCTCTCGAGCGCACCCGGGCCACGCCGGCGGCTCGCGCCATCTGGGAAGAGATCGCGCAGAAGGCCAAGGACACCAACGACCGGGTGCTGGCCCGCGAGGCGCGAACGCGTCTCGTGACCCTGTGGAGCCTGGAGAAGAGCCTCGAGTCGCGCGTTCCGCAGCTCGTCACCAAGTTCGGAGCCAAGCCCCCGGACGTGGAGGCCGGTCGCATGCTGGCCGAGTGCCAGCTCCACCTGCGCAAGCTGCCCGACGCCGAGATCACGCTCCGCAAGGTCATCGAGCTCGCGCCCGGCGACAGCGAGAGCTACCTCGCGCTCGAACGCGTGCTGATCCAGGAGAGCTCCGCCGACCCGGCGCATCCGCGGCCCGACAAGATCGCCGAGGCCATCGCCGTGCTCGAGAAGCTGGTGGCGGTGGAGCCCAAGCGCGCGCTCGAGCTGTACGACCGCATGGCGCGCTACGCCCAGCAGATTTACCGCGACGACGACGCCATCAAGTACGCGGCGCGCGCGGTGGAGCTGAACCCGGAGAACGCCGAGGGCCACCTCCGCCTGGGCGATCGATACCGATCGCGGCAAGACACCGAGAAGGCCATCGTCGAGTACCGCGCGGCCATCGCCAAGAACGATCGCCTGTTCATGGTGTACTTTCAGCTCGCGGATCTGCTCCTGGCCAAAGGCGGCGCCGACGAAGCGGATCTCCTCTTCCGCCGGGTGATCCGTGGCGCCCCCGACGACGAGCTGGTGGCCCGCGCGGCGCGCCTCGCCACCCAGATTCACATGGGGCGCGGCACCCTCGAGTCGCTCGAGCAAGAGCTGCTCCCGCTCGCCATCGGCAATCCGCAGCGGCCCATCTTCCGGCGCCTGCTGGTGGAAGTGTACGGGAACCTCACCTTCTCGCTGGTGCGGCGCACCCGCGTGGGCACGGGAAAAGACGCAGAAGAGGCCCGGGCGCGGCTCGCGCAGATCGGCGCGCGCGCCATCAAGCCGCTCCTCGACGCGCTCTCCGACACCGACGTGGGCCAGCAGCGCATCGCCATCGACGTGCTGTCGTACGTGCAGAACAAGAACGCCGGCGCGTCGCTCTTCTCGTTCGCCACCGGCACCGGCGACACGCCGCTCCGAACCCGCGCCATGCTCGCCTGCGGCGCGCTCAAGGACCCGGCGCTCCTGCCCCGCTACGAGGGCCTGCTCTTTCCCAAGTCGAGCGACGTGAGCTCGGTGGCCACCGATCAAGTGGCGGTGGCCGCCACCTACGCCGTCGCCAAGCTCGGGACCAAGAGCTCGGTGCCCATCCTGCGCCGCCTGCTCCACGAGGGAACGCCGGAGATGCGCACCTTCGCGGTCTTCGGGCTCGCGGCCCAGAAAGACAAGAGCGCCCTGGGCGAGATCGCGCAAACCGCGCGAGCGCCCGAGAGCGGCACCATTGCGCGAGCGGCTTCGGCCTTCGCGCTGGGCGAGCTGCGGGCGGAGAGCGAGCTGCCGCTCTTGCTGTCGCTGGCCCAGGGCAGCGATCTCTTGCCCAAGCGCATGGCCATCCTGGCGCTGGCGCGGCTCGAGACGGCCTGGAAAGACAAGCGCGTCGCGGAGGTCGTCGCCGCGTCGCTGTTCTTGCCGCTCGACGGCCCGACCCGCGTCCGCACCCTCTCCGACAAGGTTCGCGAAGCCGCCGTGTTCGCCCTCGCCGCCGGCGGAAAGGGCGGAGGCGAGGTCGACCTCTTGCCCATCCCCGAGAGCCCGGTGGATGCCGAGGCGTTCGTGCTCTCCATGGGCACCGCCAAAGTTCCGGTGAAGGATCGCGCGGCCGCGCTCGTGCGCTTCGCCGGCGTCATCGAGTCCGCCGCGCTGGCTGCCTCCGCCACCTCCACCGAACGCGCCATGACGCTGCTCGACGGCCTGGGAAATCGCACCGGCGCCCTCGAGCCGCTGCTCACCGCCGACGAGGCCGCGCAGAATCCCGAAGCGCGCGACGCCGCGCTGCGCATCGGGCGCAACGCCGAAGCGGGGCTCTTGCCGCTGGCCCGCCATCAAGATCCGCAGGTACGCGCCCGGGTGCTCACGTTCCTCGCGCACTCCGACGCCGACCCGGCGATTCGCACCGTGGCCGAGGCGGTCTCCGATCCCGACGAACAAGTGGTGCGCCTTGCCTTGGCGGCCATCGGCCAATCGGGTCACGGTGGTCGCTCGGTGGATCTGGTGGCCGGTGTGGCCGAGAAGCATCCCAGTTGGCCGGTGCGCATGCTAGCGGTGGAAGCCCTGGGCAAGCTCGGGCAAACCGGTGGCAAGGAGCGTGCGACCGGGACCCTGCGCAGCGTGGCCGTCAAAGACAGCTACGCGCTGGTGCGCGAGGCAGCCCTGGTGCAGCTCTCGACCTTCGACGACCGCAGCGCCAAGAGCCTTGCCGCCGAGATGTCCAAGTCCGACGTGGAGCCGCGCGTGCGGAGCACCGCCGCCAAGGTCCTCGCCGGAACCCTCAAAGGGGAGAAGATGTGACGCTCGTGCGCGCGCTCACCCGGCTTTTGCTCGGGGCGCTTCCCTTGCTCGCTGCCTGCAACGATCTCTCGGAGTACTCCTCGGGCAAGGGGCACTACGAGGGCACGGTCACGACCGGTACGTTCGTGCGCGCGGGCTTCGACGACACCGCACGGGCGTGCGTAAGGCTCGACACCGACCGCCTGCAAGACCTGCCGGGCACCATCGGCACCTCCGACGGGCGCATCCCCAAAGACACGCCGCTCCGCCCCATACCCCAGAGCTACCACGACCCCGTCTCCACCTTGAACTTCGGCAGCGACCGGGAGAAAAGTCTGCTCTACGCGGCACGCACCAAGGACGGCAGCGACGCCTTCGTCTTCGTCTCGCTCATGAAGGGCGGATCCATCGAGGTGCGCGTGCTGCGCGGGGCGCCCACCGCGGCCGGCCCCGGCGACCAGCTCTTCGGTGTATTCTCCATGCAAAAGGACCGCGGCGAGTGCTCGTTCTAGCCATCGAGTCGTCGTGCGACGAAACCGGCGCCGCGCTGGTGGACGCCGAGGGAAACATCTTCGCCGACGTGGTGCAGAGCCAGGTGGCGCTCCACGCCGAGTACGGTGGCGTCATCCCCGAGCTCGCCTCGCGCGACCACCTGCGCAACATCGGCTTCGTGGTGGAAGAAGCCTTCTCCAAGGCCGGCCGCACGCTCGCCGACGTCGACGGCATCGCCGTCACCCACCGCCCGGGCCTGGTAGGCGCGCTCTTGGTAGGCGTGCAGGTGGCGAAGGGCCTGGCCTGGGCCAGCGACAAGCCGCTGGTGGGCGTCGATCACCTGGTGGGGCACCTGCTCGCGGTGTTCTTGCGCGACGCGGGTCCCGAGCGCGCGCGGCCGGCGTTTCCTTTCGTCTCGCTGCTCGTCTCCGGTGGTCACACCGCCATCTACCGGGTCGATGGCCCGAGCGTCGCCGAGATTCGCGAGCTCGGCGCCACCCGCGACGACGCCGCCGGCGCCGGACACGACCTACGTCTGGGTCGGTGGTCGCTGGCGCTGGTACGGCGGACACTGG
>JABFRG010000028.1 GCA_013141295.1 Polyangiaceae bacterium | reverse complement strand
GTGCATGGGCTTGAACACCAGCGGCCACGATAGCCGGGCCAGACCGTGGGTGCGCATGGCCAGCACGTGCCGCAGCTCGGCGCTGCCATCCGGGTGCGGCGTGGCCTCCACCCAGTGGGTGCCGTCGAACCCCGCGGGGCCCGTGAAGCGAAAGGTGACGGCGCGCCCGGGGTCCCAGGCGACGACCTCGTAGCGCACTGGGCCATGCCCGCCGCGCGCACCCACCTGCAGCGGTCCGTCGAAGCGTAGCCGCGGCCAGCGCTCGTGGGGCCACAGAGCGTCGGCGCTGCTGGAGAGACCGTCGATGAGCCGCGCTGCTTGATCCATGCCGCCGGGGAGTCGGCAGGCGTGCACGTTGGCCACCGGCGTGGCGCCCCGCGTGTGTTTTGGAGTCATGTCTCTAGAATAGACCCCGGCGCGTCTGCGGCAAGGCCCGGTGGTGCGATTTTGGAGAACATGCTCTAAAATGGGGGCATGGGCCGACCCCGTACGTACGACGACCGCGTGCTCTTCGACGCTGCCAAGGCCGTGCTGCGCGAGCGCGGCCTCCGTGGGCTCGACGTCCGGGCGGTGTGCGAAGCCGCCGGCGTGCCCAGTGGCGTGGTCTACCATCGATTCCCCAGCCGCGAAGCGCTGCTGGCGGAGACCTGGCTGGTCACCGTCGCTGCGTTCCAGGAAGCGTTCCTCGCGGTGCTCGGCGAGGGCGATCTGCACCGCACCGCAGCCTTCGTGGTGGGGTGGGCGCGGGCGCACGCGGACGACGCCGGGCTGCTCCTGGTGCACCGCGTGGACGACTTCATCGGCAAGGGCGACGAGAGCCGGAGCAAGCGGGCCGCGGAGCTGCGTCGGCGCCTGTCGCTGGGGTTCGCCCGGGCGGCCAAGCGTGCGTTCCCGGAGCTTTCGGCGGCAGAGGCGCTGGAGCGGCTGGTGTTCGCGGTGGTGCGCATTCCCGAGGCGGCGGTGCGCGCATATCTGGTGCGCGGCGCGACGATACCCGCGTCGGTGGAGCACCTGGTGGATGACGCGCTGCGCGGTCTGGTCGGCGCATAGCGCGTGCAGAAACCGTGCGACCCCGGGCCCACCGCCAGCATCACCTACAAATCGGTGCCTCCGGGGCAGACCACGGCGAAGGGATACCCGCAGTACTTCTCGTGTACCGGGGCCTACTGACTGAGTCAGCTCATGCGAGCGCCGGGGCTCGACGCTCGCGGAGGCGCGCGCCGGCCCAGGTGCAGGGCACCGCGGTGACCACCAACGCGACGGCGTACCAGAGCGGCCCCAGCTCCGGGTGCGAGAGGGCGATGCCCACGCCGCCCAGCGCCGCGAGGGTGCCGATGGCTCCCAGGATGACCGCCAGGCGAACGCCGCGGCCCTCGGGAGCCAGGCGCGCGGTGACCCACCCGCCGGCGATGGTGGCCGCGATGCGGTAGGCGGTGGCCAGCGCGAACAGACCGTCCGACATGCGGACGCCGCTCGGCGGATACACGCCGACGCCGTGCAGCAGCGCATCGGTGGCGACCGACAGGAGAAACGTGGTCGCGAACCCCGCGAGCACGGCGCCGATGGACCGCGTTAGCGCACTCACGGCCGGGTCCCGCGCGTCGCCAGCAGCTTCTCCAGGCGACCGAGCTGGCTCTCCCAGCCCATGCTCGCCATCTTGGTCCAGTGGGCGTCGTGCATCGGGTCGAAGGAGAGGACCATGCGAACCTTGGCGCCCTCCGCGTGCAGATCGATCTGCGTGGCCACGTCGTAGGGCGTGACGCCGGGAACGAAGTCGGTGTGGGCCACGTAGGCCAGGCGCGAGAGTGGAGCTACTTCCGTGTAACGTACACGTGCCTCGGTGACGGTGGGCATGCCCGCCTTCTTCATGAACTCGATCTTGTCGGCCTCGGCGGCGATCATGGCGTAGCGCAACTCGCCGCCGGCGCGCAGGTCGATGCTCCGGACCTCGACCCGGAAGCCGTCGGGACCCCACCACGACTCGATGCCGTCCTTGGTGGTCCACAGCTCCCAGACGTCGGCCACCGACGCCGCGAACGTGCGTTCCATGGTGATGCGCTTGCGTGCTTCGTTGCTCTCGGGCGTGCTCATCAGGGCTTCTCCTTCGCCGCGACACGAACGGTGCCGCGGGTCTTCTTTTTCTTTTCCAGGGCTGCTTCGAATCGGTCCAGGCGCGCTTCCCACAGCGCGCGATAGCCGGCGATCCACGCGTCGAGGTCGTGGAAAGGCTCGGGCCGCAAGGAGTACAGGCGCCGGGCGCCGACCGGCCGCACCTTCACGAACCCGGCGTCGTGGAGGATGCGCAGGTGCCGCGACACGCCGGACTGGTGGATGTCCACCGCGTCGACGATGTCGTTCACCGGCCGCTCGCCCGCGCGCAGCGCCTCGACGATGGCGAACCGCGTGGGGTCCGCGAGGATCTGGAAGGTCTCCATGTGCATGACGGTGCATATGCATACGCGTGCATGTGATGGCTGTCAAGGCGCACCCTTTGCGGCGGCTCCCAGTAGAGTTAACCCCGCGGTCGTGTAGAATCGGACCGTGGACACCAAGAGCGAATCGCGAATCTCGGCGGCGGAACCCATCGTTGCTACCCGTGAGCGCCTCCGCGAGGTGGGCGTGTTCGGCGGCATGTCCGATGACATGCTGGAGAACCTGCTCCGCATGCTGAAGCCCATGCGCGTCGCCACCGGCGAGTGCGTGTTCCGCGAAGGCGAAGCGGCCCGGGAGATGTACGTGCTCCTGGAAGGCGAGCTCGAGGTGCTCAAGAAGAGCCGCAAGGGCCGCGAGACGCGCGTTGCGATCCTGGGGCCCTCCGACTGCTTCGGCGAGATGTCGATCATCGACCTGCAGCCCCGTTCGGCCACCGTGCGCGCGCTCTCACCGGTGCACCTGCTCCGGGTCTCCACCGAAGACATGGACGCCATCTACCGCACCGACCTCAAGGCCTACGCCATGCTGGTGCTCAACATCGCGCGCGACATCTCCCGTCGCCTGCGCGTGGCCGACGCGCTCGTCACCCAGGTGACCGCCACCATCCTCCACGAGTACGTCGACAAGACGCCCTGACCCGCGCCTTTCGCCTTCAGCGTCCGTGGACCATTTCCCGTGGCGCTCCTACCTCGCCGGTCGCGGCGATGTCGAAGCACCACACCGAACCGTTCGCGCGAACGCCGCAGGCTGTCCGGCCGACGTTCTCTTCGACATCGACCCAGTCGGTTCCCAAGCTCGGAAATGGGCGCAGCGCCAAAGGTACGTTCTGCGCGGCCTCGGTGACCTGAATGTGGAGGGTTCCGTCGGTGGCTACCGCGACGACGCTGTACGAGCCCGCCACGGCAACGAACCGAGAATCGCCGGTGGAGTACTCGACCCCGAAGCCTCGCGTCCACCGCACCACGCGACCCGATGCATCGATGGCGAGCGCGCCGAAGACCGGCGCTGCAACGTGCGCGGCGACGGGCACCGCCGCGGCGTAGTTGAAGGCAAGCGGCGTGGGCTCCGAGAGGAGCGCCAGGTACGACTGACCGCGCGCATCGAGCGCGAGACCTTGGTAGTAGTTGAGGGAGACTTCGTGGATCGCCGGGCCACCCGAAAGCACCACCCTCGGCTCGCCCTTCTGCCAGCAGAAGAGCTTGCCTCCGTCGCGAATGCCGCAGACGACTCGCCACCCGACGGTCACCGCTTCCCAGTCGGTTTCGCTGCCGATGCGGACCGGCGCGGATCGATTCTCCGTGGTGCCGTCGAGGAGCGTCCCCTCCGCGTTGTCTCCCCAGCAATGGAGGGATCCCTCCACGCGGATGGCGCAGGTGGCGTTGATTCCTGCAGACACCCGTCGGTACGCATGCCCGGCGTCGACGACCGTCGGGGTGGCGATCGCCTTTGCGTCGAGTCCCACGCCCAGCTGGCCGGACGAGTTGTCGCCCCAGCAGCGCAGTACGCCCCAGGGGTCGATGGCGCACGCATGGGTCGCGCGGGTGGATACCTGGGCTTTGGTGCGGGGCGCCGAAGGGCCTGCGTCGGTCGCGACGGTCGAGCCCGAGTCCCGCGGTCCAGCTTCCGTCGGCCCAGCATCGCTGGTTGCGGTGGGGGCCGACACGGCGCCGCCGCATCCGAGACCGAGAGTCGTCATCGCCCATGAGAGCGCCCGATGATTCATGACGATGGGTTACCTGCGCTTCCGGAACGCCGTCCCATAATCGATCTTAAAGACGCGCGCGCTCCCGCGAGGGTCGCCGTGTCGTGCGCGACTCTCGGACCAGCTCGACGAATCGCTCGAGCGGCAGCTCGGTGTTGCGTCGATGCACGGCGTACCAGCGCTCGTTCACCCCAGCTCGCGTGAAGCGCCGGCTTCGAACCTCCCGCCGAAGAACCCAAGGTTCCACCGCCCAGCGAGACACGAGGCCGACGGCCACGCCGGCGGAAACGAGCTCGACCAGGGCACAGGTGAACGGGATGGTCGTGGCCTGCGGCATCGAAACGCCGGAGGCCGCGAGGATCTCGCGCAGGCGCTCGACATCGCTCCGTGAAGCCTCGTTGGCAACCAACGCTTCGTCCTTCAAGTCGGAAACGGAGATCCACTTGTTGGAGGCCAGTCGGTGCTTCTTCGAAACGATGACTGCCCACTCGTCGACGAAGAGAGGAGTGCATCGCAGCGCCGGGTCGGTCACCGGGGCGCACACGATCGCCACGTCGAGCGATCCGCGCTCCAGTGCAGCGAGCGGGTCTCGCCGCGCGTCGGCGACGATCTGCACTGCCACCTCCGGCGTCTCGCGACGGAGCGTGGCGACCACCGACGGGAGCCAATGGTAGGCCGTGAAGGTCTCCACTGCGACGCGCAGAGCCTTCGGCCGCGGCTGACCGTGGTGAAGGTCGCGCTCGACACGGGCGATCTCCGACAGGGTCGCCACCGCGAGCTCCAGGACGCGCTTGCCTGCGCGACTGAGCTCGAGCCGCCGCCGGACGCGCGTGAATAGCTGGACGCCGAGCTGCGCCTCCAGGCTGCTCAGCTGGTGACTGACCGCCGACTGACTGAGATGGAGCCGCGCCGCGGCCCGCGTTGGTCCACCCTCTTCAGCGAGAGCGCGGACCAGTTGCAGGTGACGAACCTCGAGGACGTAGTTCATGAATGACGTGCATGTTCCCATGAAAACATGTCGTTTGCATCATGAGCATCGTCACCTCATATTCGCCCCATGAGCACCAACACACAGGCGCAGTCCGCTCGGTTCATCCCCATCTCCCCCGGCGTCGAAATGCGAACGCTCCGCGTGCACCCCGACGGAGGACGAACCTTCATGATCCGCATGGAGGCGGGGGCTCGGGCTCCGTTTCACGACCAACCCGGCGGCGAGGAGACCTTCCTGCTTTCCGGAGACCTGCGCATCGTGGACCGGCTCGACGTAGCAGGGATTGCCTTGCCCGACGCCGCCCTCCAGGAAGGAGAGTACTTCTACGCCTCGTCGGGAGAGCGGCACGCGGGCATCTCCGACAAGGGGGCTCTCTTCTTCGTGGTGGCAGCCGGGGGCGTGCTCCCCGCGTGATCGTCGTCGGCTACCAGGCGTCGGCGTCGCTGGCATCGCCCGCGTCGGCGGCGTCACCCGCGTCGCCAGCATCTGCCGCATCGGTCGCTGCGTCGGCGGCCGGGGGCTGCGTGGCCGCGTCTCGATCGAAGCCGGTACCGCCCGCATCGCTGCGCGCGCTCGCGTCGTAGTCGCCGTCCTTGCCTTCGCCCGGGTTCATGGCCTCCGGCGGCAGCGGCTGCGGATTGAGGGTGCACGCCACGAGCGCGGTGGTGGCCAGCGCAGCTGCAGTGCCCGCCGCCCACAGAATTCTTCGTCGGGAGCTACCCGCCATCGCCTGCGTCTCCTGCGTCGCTCGCATCACTGCCCGCGTCACCTGCGTCGCCCGCATCGGGCGCCGCGCCGTCGACCCGTGTTCCGCCGTCGCCGGCTCCGGCGTCGCCGCCTTCCGAGGGGATCGCCCCGCTCCCACCGCTGCTGCTGCTGGTTCCGGTACTGCCGCCGTTCGGCTCGTCGCTGCCAGGGGGCAGCGGTTGCGGGTTCAGCGTGCACGCGATCGCGCCGGCAAGGGCCGTGGCAACGAACAGGATCGGGAGGCGCGAGCGCATGGGGGGCGTAGAAAATGAAGCACGACCAGTGCCAATTCGCCAGGGCATTGAAAACATTGAATAGTTTTGGTGTGTTCAGGTGCGTTCAGGGCGACAGGGCACCCGCGTTGGCACAGCTTGGCACGCAATTCGTGTGGTAAACGAGCGGGGTGGAGAACGCCGTCCTCTCGCTGCGCGACGTGGTGAAGCGCATCGCCGATGGGCGCGAGCGCCGGGCGGTGCTCGACGGTGTTTCGATGGATCTCGCGGCCGGTACCTTTGCGGTGGTCCGTGGGCCCAGCGGCTCTGGCAAGACCACGCTCCTGGCGGTGGCCGGGGCGATGCTGACGCCCACCAGCGGTGAGGTGTACATCGACGGGGAGCCCACCTCTCGCTTCCGCGATGCATTTCGCTCGGACCTGCGCCGCCGCAAGGTGGGCTTCGTGTTCCAGGAGCTGGAGCTGCTCGGGGACATGTCGGCGCTGGAGAACACCCTGCTACCCGCCGTGCCCCTCGGCGTTTCCGATGCGCACCGCAAGAGCGCCGGCGAGCTCCTGGAGCGGCTCGGCGTCGCCGCGGTGGCTCACATGCCGGCACGCGCACTCTCCGGCGGTGAGCGGCAGCGGGTGGCCCTGGCCAGGGCGCTCTTGCTGGGTCCCAAGCTGCTGCTGCTGGACGAGCCCACCGCGCACCTCGACGACGAGCGTGCCAGCGAGCTGGTGCTGGACCTGGGGCGACTTTCGACCTCGGGCACCACGCTACTGGTGGCCACCCACGACGCGCGCGTGCACGCCTCGAGCGCGGTGACGGAAGTGTACGAGCTCGCGCACGGCCGCCTGACCCGCCTCGCCCCGCTCGCGTCCGACGCGGCCGAGGGCGTATCCTCGGAAGGCGCGTGAACCTCTTCGAACCCTGGATCTTCTTGCGGCTGGTGGTGGGGCTGGGGGC
>JABFRG010001210.1 GCA_013141295.1 Polyangiaceae bacterium | reverse complement strand
GCAGTCGCACCGCGGCAGCGGGACGGAAGCGGCGAGACCGCCGGAATTCGTGGAAGGCCGAGCCATTGCCGCGTGGCGTGATGGTCGCCGCGGCGGCACCGCAAGTCGCCGGCGGGCGCTTGCATTGGTCGCCAAGCCCGAGGCGGGCACTGGGAAACGACGGGAATGGTTCGAAGTCTCTCAGTAGTGCCAACGTCGAGGAGCGTTCAGGGCACGCGCTTGAAGCGCCGGTGCGACGACCCCAGGGGCTTGCGATCGCGCTCGCGCGCCGCGATGAGATCGGTCACCGCCAGCGTGGTGGCCAGGAGGCCGAGGATCACCCGCGCGCGCCCGCGGCCGTCGAGGGCCTGCACCACCCCCACCTTGCCCAGGAAGGGCCCGGCGAGCACGCGCACGCGCGTCCCCTTCTCCACCGGCACCGACGGATCGACCTCGGTGACCAACGCCGCGCGCCGCAAGAAGCGCCGCGGAAGCTCGTGGGGCGGGCTCGTCTTGTGATGGGGCACGAGCGGAAGGAACAGCGGGACACTGGGCTCCGGCGGCTCGTCCTCGAACTCGTCGTGCTCGAGGTCGTCGCGCTGCCGCTGCCGCGGTGAGTCGTCTTCGTCGTCGCCGTCGGCTTCCACCACCCGCATGCGCGGTCGCTCCGGCGCGAGGTAGTCGTTGTCCTCGTCCCAGGAGATGAAGCGCGCGACCGGTACCAGCGCCAGCACCGCGTCCTCGAGCTCCTCGTCGAGGATGTCGGCGTGCTTCTCGGCGACGTCGCGGGGCACCGACCAACCCACCCAGAACGGCACCCCGGAGGTCTCGCAGCGGAGCAGCATGGCTCGCACGGAGTCGGGCGAAACCGGCGCCGCGATGGGCGTCGCCTCGCCGGAGGGGCCCATGGCGAACGGCTCGGGCAACCCCTCGAGGAGCGAGGTGAGCTGCAAGAGGGGCTCGGGGATGCGGGCGCACTCCCGGAGGTTCCGGAAGTCCTTGGCGCTGGCCGGAGCCGAGGGCACGCGCATCGACACCTCGATGCCCACGCTATCGACCTCGAGGACCAGCTGCAGGGCGTCGGCGGCTGCCCCATCGCGCACGAAGCGAATGCCAGAGGCACGCACCTCCACCGAGGCGCCGAACCCTTCGCTGCGGATCCGCAGCACCGCCGCCCGCGCGAAGGAGGCCAGGCGCGCCCGCAGCTCCTGGCTCGCTTCCAGGGCGTCGAAATCTTCGGCGGATAGGTGGAGCGGACCTTGCGACATGGGAAATCGCGGAAAGCCGCGTCTTCGGAGGATACCCGCGTGGCCCTCGCGCCGGCAAGGCTTGCGTCGGAGTCGCTGGTCTCATAAGCATACACGAGCCCCATGCGAGAAGATCTCCTCGAAGTCCTGCGCGAGCCCACGACCCACGCGAAGCTGCAGCTTTCCGTGACCCGCCACGAGGGGGACCAGATCGAAGAGGGGACCCTGCGGTCCGAGAAGACCGACAAGGTCTATCCGATCGTGCGCGGCATCCCGCGCTTCGTTCCCGAGAGCGGCTATGCCGACTCCTTCGGCATGCAGTGGAACCGGTTCCGCGAGACCCAGCTCGACAGCCTCAACGGCACGCAGCTCTCCACCAACCGATTCTGGGGCGAGACCGAGTGGACCCCCAAAGACATCGAGAACAAGTGGATCCTCGACATGGGCTGCGGCTCCGGGCGCTTCGCCGAGGTGGCGGCGGCCGCCGGCGCGCGCATCGTCGCGCTCGATCTCTCCACGGCAGTCGAGGCCACCAGGCAGACGCTCTCGCCGTTTCCCAACGCGCATGTGGTGCAGGCGAGCCTCCTCGACCCGCCCTTCGCAGAGGGCGGGTTCGACGGCGCCTACTGCATCGGGGTGCTCCAGCACACGCCCGATCCCCGCGCGGGCTGTCGCCAGGTGGTGCGCATGGTGAAGCAGGGTGGTCGCTTCTCCATGACCATCTACGCCCGTCGCCCCTGGACCAAGCTCTATGGCAAGTACCTGCTGCGGCCGGTCACCAAGCGCGTCGACGGGCCGACGCTGCTCGCGGGTATCGAACGCGCCATGACGGTGCTCTTTCCGCTCACCGACAAGCTCTTCCCGCTGCCGGTCATCGGCAAGGTGGCGCGCTTCGCCATTCCCGTCGCCAACTACGTGGGCGACCCCAGCTACGAGGACGACAAGCTCCGCTACGACTTCGCGGTGCTCGACACCTTCGACATGCTCGCCCCCGCCTTCGACGATCCCATGAGCGCCGAAGAAGTGGACGAGGTGCTCGGCACCCTCGGCGCACGCCGATGGGAGTTCAAGACCCGCGTTCCCATTAACGTCATCGGCGAGCGCTAAGCCGCTTCAGCGACAGCCCTCGCAATCGGTTCGAAGATCGACGGTGGGCAGCGCAGGGGGCGGAAGTACGCTGGCCTTGGCGATGGCGCGGACGAGCGCCCAGGGCACCTGGTCGGCGGCCTCGAGGCGCCCGTTGGGGAGCACCTTGGGCGGCCCGTCCACATCCATGACCACGTCGATGCCGTTGGCCGGCGTGCCCGTCCACCGCCCTCCGAGAAGCTCGGTCCCGTCGCCGAGCGCGAGCGTCGCCGAAAAATGCATGCGCACCGGCACCACGCCGACCTTGCGGTACGCGGTACCGTCGGGCACCGCCGGATCGAGGTGATCGACGTCTCGGTAGGTGAGCGTGGTGGAGCTCAGCGTGAGGTCGATGGTCACGTCGACGACGGAGCGCACCTTCGGCCTGAGCGCCGCGGCCATCGGTGCGTCGTCGGGTGGATACGGGGGACGTACCAGGTGCACGGTGGCCTCGGCGACCACGTAGTACTGACGCGCGATGTTGGGCAGCGCGTCCACGATGAAGGTGTGCTCGGCGATGCCGAGGCGGTTCCACAGCGCCAGGAGGAACACCGCGGGGCTCATGTTGCAAGGCGCTGCCGCGTCGAAGGCCACCTCGTTGCAGTTGTCGCCGATGGAGAGCTTCACCTGCGGCTCGTAGTAGGCGACGGAGAGCAGCGACTTCACGTCGTTGGGGTGAAAGCGCACGTGGGTGCCGTCCACGCCGGTGACGTCGACCACGCGGAAGGGCTCCGGCTCCACCATCGACGCGGCCGCGACGCCGTTGCAGCGCCCGCTCCAGTATCGAGGATGGCCGTTGTGGCTCAGCTTCTGCGCTTGCACGGTGGCGGGAAAATCCAGACGCCCCAGCGCGAGGTCGACCTTCTCGACGGGCGCCAGCGTGAAGATGCGCCGCTGCGCCTCGGCGTCGCCGGAGGCCGCGCGGGCCACCCAGGACTTCGCTTCGCTCTCACTGGGCGGCGCAAAGCCGGTGAGCGTGCGATACGCGAGCCGCGCCGACCCCTCCGACCATCGTCCACCCTCACCGCCGAACCAAGAGGGAAAGAAGCTCGAGGACCAGGGCGCGTCGCGTGGCGCGAGGGTCCGTTCGAGGAGGCCGCGCTGGCGAACCTCGTCGAAGGAGGTGACGAGGCGCCCGTCCGGAAGCCCGCGCGTCGGGATGTCCTTGGGGTCTCCGGCGATCGCGGTTCCCATGGGCTCGATGCGCCGCTCCAGGTGGGTCGCGAAGGTCTCCGGCAAGGCAACGCGAGCGCCCACCGCAATGGCGAGCCACAAGGCGACACGCATCGCCGTGCGACGGATGGGCACGCGCGGTGCGGTGCCGGGCCGGCGGGCCAGATGACGATAGATGCCGAGCAGCAGCAAGCTCGGGATGACGATGAACAACAGCTCGTTGGCGACCGTGAGCAGGCCCCAGTGGCTGAAGTACTCGGAGGCGCCGCCGGGGCACGCGGCGACGATGTCCAGCGGCGAGAGCCAGCGCGCCGTCGAGAGCGGCCAAAGGAGCGCGACGCCCGCCTCACCGGCGGTGAATGCATCGAGCACTCCGTGCGATGCCGCTGCGGCGAAGAGGAAGGCGAAGGACCGCCAGTAGAGCGCCTTGCGCACGTGGCTCCCCGGCGCGCTCCCGCGAGGCGGCAACCGGAAGAAGATCAGCGAGACCACCGTCGCCGCCAGCGCGGCCATCCCCAGCGAATGCCAGGCCCCGCGGTGGCCCCACAGGTCCGTCGCGCGCAGCTCGAAGGCGAAGGTCGCCATGTCGAGATCCGGCGCGCACGCGAGCGCCACGCCCAGCCATCGCAGCTTCCGGCGCCGGCCGCGGGTGAGCGGAATCGCCTCCACCACCACCAAGGGTAAAATGGCGTGGACCAGGAGCGAGGCCATGGTCTACGGAGCCGCCGGGGCTCGTCGGCGCCGCGGCCACAGGGCATAGAGCCAAAGCGGCAGGAAGATGCCCACCTCCGCGGCCATCACCTTGAAACCACGCGCGGACAGGATCGCCACGCCGATGGGCGAGATGGGGATGAAGCGCACCGGCGACCAGAACCGCGCGTCGGAGAGCGGCCAGAGCAGCGCGCACCCGAGCCCGCCTCCGTAGGTGACCGTGTCGAGCAGGCAGTGGCTCAAGGTCGCGATGGCCACGTAGCCCGCGGTCCGAAGCGGAGCCAAGCCGCGTCGCTGAGCGAAGATATACGCGCCGAGCACCACGAAGAGCCCCACCGCGAGCGAGTGCGTGGCCCCGCGGTGCCCCATCGATTCGCCGTAGCCGACGCCCAGGAGAAAGCCGAGCGCGTCGGCGTCGGGCCACAGGGCGAGCGCGGAAAAGATGAGCGCCGGCTTCAGGCGCAGCGTGCGGTCCTCGCTGTATGCGCGGGCGCACGCGAGGCCCACCGCGATGTGTCCGATGCCTGCCACTGGCCGGAGCGTACCTCATCTGCGGCGGCCGGAGGAGAGGCCGGGGCAACGGTCGGCATCCCCGCCGCATCCAACAGCATTCGCGCCGCTCGGGAGGCGGGAGACCCGCCGGGACTAAAACACCTGCGCAAAAGGTTGGATGGGTGCTAAATGGCCGAGGTCGCTACGAAACAGTTCCGGCGGAGACCCCGAGTGGCAGCAAAGAAGCGCATCAAGGAAGTGTCCCGTTCACCGAATCCGGAAGATCCGGAGTCGGCAGGTCCCATTTCCGAAGCGCCGGACTCCGATGCCGAAGAGGCCGCGCCGGCCAGCAGCGAGGACGCCGAAGAGGGCGTCACCGCCGAGGTGGTGGACGACGAGCCGGAGAACGAGCCCTTCGAAGAGGTCGAAGAGGTCGAGTCGTCGCCGGTGTCGCTGGCGCGCCTCGATGCCATGGCCTCGTACCTGCGCGAGATCCAGCGTCACCCGCTACTCACGCCGGAAGAGACCAAAGATCTCGCGGTCCGCTTCAAGGAAACCGAAGATCCGCAGCTCGCCGCTCGGCTCGTCACCAGCAACCTGCGGCTGGTGGTGAAGATCGCCTACGAATACCGCCGCGCCTACAAGAACATCATGGACCTGGTGCAGGAGGGCAACATCGGCCTCATGCAGGCGGTCAAGCGCTACGACCCGTACCGCGGCGTCAAGCTGTCGTCCTACGCTGCCTGGTGGATTCGCGCGTACATCCTGCGCTTCATCCTCAACAACTGGCGCCTGGTGAAGCTCGGCACGACGCAGGCCCAGCGGAAGCTCTTCTTCAACCTCCGGAAGAAGCGCGCGGAGCTCCAGGCGATGGGCATCGACGCCACCCACGAAGAGATTGCCAAGCAGCTCAACGTGCCGGAGTCCGACGTGGCGGAGATGGACGTGCGCCTGGCCGCCAGCGAGAAGTCCATCGACGCGCCGGTAGGCGACGCCGACGGCCGCGCCATCGCCAAGGTCGACATGATGCCCAGCGCCCATGACGGGCCCGAGGCGCTCATGGCCGACGAGGAGCTGCAGGCGCTCCTCAAGGACAAGCTCGCCGGCTTCCGCAAGACCATCGAAGGCAAGGACAAGGAAGTCGCCATCTTCGACGAGCGCTTGGTGGCCGACGACCCCCTCACCCTCCAACAGCTGGGCGAGCGCTTCGGCATCTCCCGCGAGCGCGTGCGCCAGCTGGAGCAGCGGCTCACGATGCGCCTCCGCGACTACCTCAAGCGCGAAATGGGTGACGCCACCGAGGTCAATTGAGCGGCTCGCTCTACCTGGTGGCGACCCCCATCGGCAACCTGTCCGACATCACCCTGCGGGCCCTGGAGATCCTCAAAGCCTGCCCCATCGTGGTGGCGGAAGACACGCGGCGGTCGCGGACGCTGCTCACGCACTTCGGCATCACAGGAAAAGACCTTCGCTCGCTCCACGGGCACTCCTCGGAGCACGAGGTCTCGCGCATCGCCGATGCGATGGAAGCGGGTAGCGACGTGGCCCTGGTGACCGACGCGGGCACGCCCGCAGTGAGCGATCCCGGCGACGCGCTCTCGCGCGAGGTGTTGAAGCGCGGCATGCGTGTGGTGCCCATCCCGGGGGCGAGCGCGGTGCTGGCGGCGCTGGCTGCGAGCGGTCTCGGCACCGGGTCCGGCTTTCGCTTCCTGGGGTTCCTGCCGCGCGACGGCGTGGCCCGGGCGGCGGCCCTCTCCAAGGCGTGCGGCACCGAGGAGCCGGTGGTGCTCTTCGAGGCGCCCAATCGCGTGCACGATACACTGACCGAGCTCGCCGCCCTGGAGCCGGAGCGCCCCGCCTGCGTGGCGCGGGAGCTCACCAAGATGCACGAGGAGCTGGTGCGCGGCTCCTTGCGCGAGCTCGCGGCAATGGCTGCGCCCTGGCTGGGCGAGATCGTCATCGTCCTCGGCGAGCGCCCGGCGCGGTCCGAAGAGACCATCGGCGACGACGCTCTCGACGCGCGCATCGACGAAGAGCTCGCCAAGGGCGGCCACGCGAAGTCCATCGCCGAGCGCCTCGCTGCCTGGAGTGGGCGCAGCAAACGCGACGTCTACGAGCGCGTCGTCAGCCGGAAGAAGTAGCGCGCAGGTGCGCTCTCGAGGTCCTATTGACCTCGCGGCGGGTGCGATTCACATTCCGCGCCCATGCTCTGTCGTAGGCCAGAAAAAAGTCATGGGAGGGGTCTCTTTTGTTGGGTTCCGGGTCACTTCTGGGCGCAGAAATCCTGTCGTGCCGCTTTCGCGAACGAGATCTCTGCACCGGGGGTCGAGTTGAGG
>JABFRG010000138.1 GCA_013141295.1 Polyangiaceae bacterium | reverse complement strand
GGTACTACTTCATGGGCCACCGCCTGAAGCTCCAGGCCGACGGTAGCCATCTGGAAACCCGGACGGTGCGAACCGGATGGCGAATCCGCACCCAGCTCGAGTTCTTCCTGTGATTCGTTCGCACCACTGGGAAACGGCACGCATCTCTCGCAATAGCGTTAGATTGCGAGCTGCGATGCCAGCGCGCCGGCCGACATGGCACCACTGACGCGCGCGGCTTCCTTGCCGCCACGAAAGAGGACCATGGTGGGAATGCTCTGAATGCCGAAGCGCGCGGCCAGCGCCGGTACCGCTTCGGTGTCGACCTTGGCGACGACCAGGCGCGTCGACCTCGCCTTCGCCAGCTTCTCGAGCTCGGGCGCCACCACGCGACAGGGGCCGCACCACGCCGCCCAGAAGTCCACCAGCACCGGCACGGGCGCGTCGTGCACCAGCTCGTCGAAGTCGGCAACGCTGGCCAATGCCACCGGACGCGTGAGGGGCAAGAGCGGTGCCTTGCACGCGGCGCACTTGGCGCTGTCGTTGGCTCGAGCGGCCGGCAGTCGGTTCACCTTGGAGCACGAAGCGCAGGGGACGAGCATGGGACCACCTTCTTCCTTTCTCACGAACGTGCGATCGAGAGTTGCGTCCGTCCAGTGCCTCAGCTGCGCTCGACCGCGAAGCCCTTGTCGGTCCAGTCGGTGCCGAAGCGCGTGGGCAAGTCGAGGACGCGCGCGTTCTTGCGACCGAGCGCACGAAGCGACGCGCTCGCCGGCCGCACGTTGGGGCAGCTTCGGACCGGACAGCACCCGCAGTAGACGACGATCTCGGTCTCCGCCGGAACCGCAGCCATGGCGGCGGCGAGCGCGGCGCGCCCTTCGGCGCTCTCTGCCGGCCCGATGTTGCGCGCTCCCGGAACGTGCCCACGACCGAAGAGAGCGTCGGGCCCCACGTAGAGCACCGCGATCTTCCCCGCCTTCACCTCCGCGAGTCGCGCGGCGAGATCCGCCGGTGGCATCCACGGCCCCATCTCGTCGCCGCCGGCGTCGTCCGATTTCTTGCAGGCCGCACCGAGCGCCACCGCGATGGTTCCTGCCACGAAGGCTCGGCGTTTCACCAGCGTGCTCATCGGTTGGGTCCTGTCTCCATGGGGCCGTCCACGATCGCCCGAAACGTCGCGGCATCCAAGTACTGCGGCGTATACGTTCCCCCCAGAGCCTTGACGCGCCCGTAGAACGATCGAAGGTGGTTCCTGGAGCCGCGCGTCAGGTTGTCGAACGTGTTGAGCACGTCGGTGTGGGTCACGGATTTGCGCGCCGCCTCGATGTCGCGAATGTCGAGCTCCTCGATGGCCACGCCGACCTGCAGCGCTGCCAGGCTCGAGGGGTTTCCCTGCGCCACCAGATCGTCGTGAAGCTTCTGGAGGGTCTGGTCGGTGAACGCGCCGACCGCCTTCCCGGACGCGGGATCGGACACTCCATAGCGCGAGAGCAGCGTCAGGATCGCATCCATGTGCGTTTGCTCGCTGCTCTTGATGTTGGTGAACGCGCCGTCCTTGCTTTCGAGCGCCTGATACACGTCGCGCGCGAGCTTCTCCTCCTCGCGGGTGAAGGTGAGCGACTGCGTCTCGGCGGCCGACAGCGGCTCGGAGCCGGCCGAGCCTCCGTTGCCGTTCGACGCGCATCCCACCAAGGTGGAGACGACCAGTACGAGCGATCCGAGAGAACGGGTAAGTGGCTTCATGCACGTAGGCGCCAGCCACGGGCTGGATGGGTTCGATATCGGGGCGGTCGATTTCGCGAACCCTCTCGCGGCCTCGTTGGCTCCTACGGCCCCATGCTCCGCTTCGCGCCGCTGCCCTTGCTCGTCGTTGCCAGCCTGCTCGGCGCGTGCCAACGCGAACCGGCGCCGCCCGACGACGCGCGGGTGTCGGCCCGCGCGAAGGCCGCCCTCGATCCCTTCAAGAGCAGCCTGAAGGCCGAGCTGAGCGCGGCGCTCGCCGCCTCGCCGGAGCAAGCCGTCGCGGTCTGTGGCGAACGAGCTCCGGCGCTCGCGCGTGATGCCTCCAAGGACGGCGTCGTCGTGGGTCGGTCGGCGCAGAAGCTGCGGAGCCCGAACAACGCCGCACCGGCATGGGTCGTTCCCGTCATGGACGAGCTGAGCCGGGCCTCGACCGACGGGCCGAGCTCCCGCGTCGTGCCTCTCGCCGACGGAAGGCGCGGCTATGTGGAGACGATTCGCGTGGGCGCACCGTGCCTGGTGTGCCATGGCGAAGCGGTTGCGCCCGGCGTGGCCGCGGCCATCGATGCGCGCTATCCGAAGGACGCCGCGCGCGGATTCAAGGCAGGCGACTTCCGCGGCGTCTTCTGGGCCGAGCTCTCGCCGTCCGCGCTGTAGAGGACGTTCCCGCGGGGCCCGCAAATGCGGTACGCTGGCGGGTCTGGTGAGCACCCTCGATATACCCGGCTACGACGTTTGGGGGCGGGTGGGCGAAGGCGGCATGAGCGAGGTGTGGCTCGCGAAGCACCGGGCGCTGGCGGTGCCGGTCATCGTGAAGACCTTGCGCGCCGCCCTGCAAACCGGTCCGGACGCGACCGACCGCGTGCTCTCCGAGGCGCGGCTCATGGCGCGGGTGTCGAACCCTCGCATCGTGCGGGCGTACGACGCGGGCACCACCGGCACGCCGCCCTTGCCCTATCTGGTGCAGGAGTACGTCGACGGGCTGGATCTGGCGGAGATCGACCGGCGTCGGCGCAAGGCCCTCGGCGTGGGCTTGCCGCTGTGGCTGGTGTGCCTGGTCATGCGCGACGTCACCGAAGGGCTGCGTGCGGCGCACCAAGCCGGCGTCATCCACCGCGATCTCAAGCCCTCGAACATCTTCGGGGCCGCCGACAGCGGCGTTCGACTGGGCGATTTCGGCATCGCGGTGGCACGCACCGAAGAACAACTGGTGTCCGACAGCGCGGGCACGCTCAAGTTCATGGCGCCGGAGCAGCTCCGAGGCGGCGAGCTGGGGCGCTTCACCGACGTGTGGGGCGCCGCGGCGACCGCCTGCGATCTGCGCTACGGGCACACGCCGTTTCGATCCTCGGAGCACGTGCTCGACCCCGCTTCCCCGCCTGATCTTCCACCACCGCGGTCGCCGGCCGAAGCCTACTTCCAGGAAGTGCTGCGGACCATGCTCGCCAAGGACCGCGCCGGGCGACCGGCGGACATGGCGGTTCCGATGCACCACTTCGCCATGCTCAAGAGCGCGGTACCGGCGCCGCGATTGGCGGTGGTGCGGCCCGAAGAGAGCACGCTCCAGGTGGGTCCGATCCGCCTCCGCATGCGGGTCGGTGACATCGCCACCGCCGAGGCCGACGCCATCGTATCCAGCGCGAACTACCTCATGCGCATGGCCACCGGTGTGGGCGCAGCGCTTCGGGAGCGCGGCGGCGCGTCCATCGAAGAAGAAGCAGTGCGCGACGGCGAACGGCCGCTCGGCTCGTGCGTGCGCACGGGCGCCGGGACCCTGCGCGCCAAGCACGTGTTTCATGCGGTGAGCGCCTGGAACGAGGTCTCCTGCGTCGGCCGCGCATTCATGCGCGCGCTGCTCCTGGCCGACGAGCACCGCTGCGCGCGGGTCGCGGTGCCGGCGCTGGGCACCGGTGCCGCCAAGATCGGCACCGAGATGTGCGCCGCCGCCATGTGCTCGGCTCTGCGCTGGCACGTGCTCCTCGGAGGCACGCCCATCCGCGAGGTGACCGTGTACCTCGACTCCGTCGCGCGCCTGAAGAAGTTCGTGGCCATCGCCGAGGAGATCTTCCTCGCCGACACCGTGGTGTCGCGCGCCGACGTGGGCCTCGAGGCCGACCCCAACGCCGACGCCGAAGCGCCCACGTGCGTCAACGCCGAGTCGGTGGCGGTGGACGTTGCCGACGCCGGCAGCGAAGCCTGAGCGGCGTTCAGCGTCTCATCGTGAAGCGGTAGCGGAGCCGATCGAGATCGAGATCGCGCGCCTCGGCTTCGAGCTCCAGCCAGTGGCGAGTGCGCGCCGATACGAGGTGCCGCACGACGCTGCGCGCCGCGCCGATGAGCACCAACATCGTGACGACGGCCGCGAGACGCCCCACGCCCCAGGAGACAGCGCCCTCTCGGGTGATGCCCCAGAGCAGTGCGAGCCCGGTGGCGATGGCCACTGCGACGCAGGCGCGATCGGCCCACCGCACCGCCCGCGTGGCACGCTCCGCCACGGCTTCGCAAGCCGCGTCAAGGTCTACCCCTGCGTCGTCGAGAGCCCGCGTCGGAACGGGCTTCGTGCGGCGGTAGGGTTGTGGCGAGGACGAGCGCACGCCGCATTCTACGCCCGGGAGCCCGCAATCTTCCCCGAGCATTTTCTCGACGTTTGGGTCGCGACGAGCGACCGAAAGCCACGGTAGCATCGTGGGCAGAGGTCCAGGCATGACAACAGGGACGACGACGACGGTGCGGTGGGTGCGGTGGCTCGGCTTGAGCGTGGTGCCGGGCATGATAGCCGTGGCGTGCGGTGGCTCCGCGCCGCCGCCGAAGACGGCCACCGTTCAACCGACGGCGACGGCCAAGACGCCGGAAGCCGTACGCGAGGTGGTGATTCCTCGGACCTGCGCCGCGCGCACCAAGCTCGCGCAGCTGCTGGGCCACGCGGATACGCCGCCGGCCGCGCAGCTCGAGCAGAGCTCTGCCGCCGAGCCGCCGCCCACCAGCGTGGCGACGAGCACGAAGCTCGCCTCCAACCAGGCCTATCGGGTCATCGCCCCTTCGACCGTGCTCATTCGCGCCGAGCAGGGGTTCGGCACCGGCGTGGTCATCGACCCCAAGGGCTACATTCTCACGAACTATCACGTGGTGGCCGACGGCCGGAAAAAGGACTTCGTCATCACCGTCGACGTGACCTTCGGCGACCTCACCGCCACCGGTCGCATGAATCGCCAGACGCAAAGCTACGAAGCCGAGGTGGTCAAGGCCGACCCGGTGCGCGACATGGCCATCGTGAAGGTGAAGGACGCGCCGCCCAAGCTGGTGGCCGCCAAGCTCGCCAAGAGCGATCCGCAGATCGCCGAGAAGGTCATGTCGGTGGGGCACGCCGGCATCGGCTTCTTGTGGGCGGCGAAGACCTGCAACATCGCCAGCATCGGTGAGCGTGCGCAGGACTCCAGCATCGTCGCCGGCTTCGACTGCACCAAGCCTGATCCGGCGCTCAGCGCCGACCAGGCGGCGAAGCAGAAGAAAGCTTGCGAGGAGCAGAAGAAGCGCATGACCGATGCGCTCACCTCGAAGACCCAGGGGCTGGCAGTGCAGAGCGACTGCGCCATCACCCACGGCGACAGCGGTGGTCCGCTGGTGAACATGGCAGGCGAGGTGGTGGGCCTCAACCAGAGCATCTCCGCCGACCTCGCGACCGCCTCGTTCCACGTGCACCTGGAGGAGATTCGCGATTTTTCCACCAAGTACGGAGACGCCGGCATTCCCATCTTGCCCGACCCGTACTGCGACGGCGGCTTCGATCCCACGCTGGAAGATCTCGATCTCGACGGCGTGGCAGAGTCGCTGGTGGCCAAGGGCGGCACCACACTCTTCGGCGGCTTCGACCGCATGTCGCTCCTGGTGGATCTGGACCAGAACCAGGGCAAGCGCAAGGACGCGAAGGACGCGACCGGCGACAGCTTCGACGCCGAGCTCGCGCTCATGGTCCTCAAGGGCGCCACCTACGTCTGGTACGACACCGACGACAACGGCAAGTTCGACGTGCTCCTGGTCGACAAGGACAGCAACGGCGCGCCGGAAGTTGCCTATCACATCGACGATCAGGGCCGCCTCAAGGAGGACAAGGAGATCCTTCCGAAGCACGATCTGAGTGGGAAGTTCGTGAAGGACGCCGCGCTCCATCCGCGCCTGGGCAAGGTGGCAAGCGCCATCGGCGGCGCCAAGTACGTATCGAGCAAGACCCTGGCCTCCGCCAGCGATGCGCTCACCGTGCCCGATCCGTTCATCGCCGCCGGCACCGACGGGCGCGCCATGGACGCCGATGGCAATGGCAAGTCCGACGTGGTGGTGCTCCGCGGCGCCTTCAGCCGCGTCACCCTCATCGACGCCGACGAGACCTCGCTCTCCTCGGTGAAGCCCGGCGAGTCGGCCGAAGACCTGCTCAAGGCCAAGAAGGTCGACGCCGAGATCGCCATCGTCGTGCAGGGCACCTCGGTCTGGGCGCTCTACGACACCGACAACGACGCCAAGTTCGATCTAGCCCTCACCTCCAGCAACGGCGACGCGTCGGTGGCCACCGGCGCCTGGCACCTCGGCAAGGGCGCCCCTACCGCCGCACCGGAGAACGTCGGCCGCAAGCTCTTGCGCCCGGGCCTGGTGGGCTTTCCGCGCGCGGCTCCCGCCCTTCGGGCCCTGAGCTCGGAGACCGCCAGCGACGAGGGACTCGGCTCCTTGCCGGCGCCCATGCCTTCCAAGGCCGCCTTCAAGGTCCACGACGTCAAGGGCTCTCCCGCCGGCACCGCCGTGGAAGCGGCGTCGTTCCCCTGGAGCTACCAGCTCTTCGACATCGACCACAACACCAAGATTCCCCCCAAGACCGACGTGCAGAAGGTCATCGCCGACGGCAAGTACGACGCCGAGGTCGCGGTGGTGCGCCGCATCGGCGCCGACGGCATCGTGAGCTGGGTCTACTACGACACCGACGGCGACGGCGCCTTCGACCTCGTGCTCTTCGTTCCCAAGTCGGGGCAGGATCCCACCCAAGCCTTCCGCCTCACCAAGAAGGACAAGACCGCCACCGTCGCGACCCTCGAGGCCGACACCACGGCAGTCGCGGGCAAGCCGCTCCGCCACAAGTCGGTGTTCAAGGACAAGGTCCTCGCCGCCAAGTGGAAGACCCTCGCCAACGCCGTGTTCAAGTCCGACATCATCGAGCCGTAGTCCCCGAGTCTCCACGCGCGAGGTGTCATCCCGAGCGAAGCGAGGGACCCCCTCGTGCGCCCAGCACGAGCACTGTCTAGCGGGTGCAAGTCCCGTCGAAAGGAGGTCATCTCGATCGAAGCGAACCGCAACTGCGTGAGGGCGACCGAGCGTGGGAAGGAAGCG
>JABFRG010001187.1 GCA_013141295.1 Polyangiaceae bacterium | reverse complement strand
CCGCCGGATCCTCGACGCGCTCGCGGGTGGAGAGCAGACGGTGACCGAGCTGTGTGGCCTCTTCGACGTCACCCAGCCGGCGGTTTCGCAGCACTTGAAGGTCCTGCGCGACGCGGGGCTGGTGCAAACCGAGCGACGCGGCCGGGCCATCTACTACAGCCTCGACGCCGCACCGCTGCGCGAGGTGTTCGACTGGGCTGCACACTACACGCAATTCTGGAGCCGCAAGCTCGACGCCCTGGCGCAGGTGCTGGAGCGTGAGTCCAAGCGGAGGCCGCCCTCGTGAGGCGCGATCTCCGCATCGAACGGGTGTTCCCCTACGATCGCGCGCTCCTGTGGCGCTCGTTGACGGATCCGGTGCTGCTCGCCACCTGGCTCATGAAGAACGACTTCCGGCCCGAAGTGGGCCACGCGTTCACGATGCACACCGATCCGGCGCCCGGCTTCGACGGCGTGGTGCGCTGCACGGTGCTGGAGCTCGTTCCGGAGCAGCGCATGCGCTGGAGCTGGGCCGGTGGCGGCATCGAAACGGAGCTCACATTCGTGCTGGAGGACGCCATTCTCTACGGGCGCTCGGCTACCAAGCTGGTGCTCTTGCACCGAGGCTTCGAGGGCATGCAAGCGATGCTCACGTCGTTCATCCTCGGCGCCGGCTGGGCACGCATGCTCCGCACCACGCTGCGCGCGATTCTCGATGCGCTGGCCCAAGGGCGCCCGGCACCGACGCGCACCGAAGGCGCGCCGAAGGAGAAGCTCGCCCTCTGGCGCATCATCGCCAAGCTGGTGGCGCCGCTGCGCCGATGAAGCGAGGATGCGATGTTCGCATGCTGCGCGTCATGGGTGCGGGTCGGGCCCGCTGAAGGAACCCGAAGCGCTGAAGTACTCGTAGTTCGTGCAGAACGAAGCGTTCGAGTGTCGACACATGATCTGGAGGTCGACGTCGATGTTTCCGCCGAGCTTCTGTCCCTTGGTCACGGTGACGCTGCAGGTGCGCGAGTCTGCCCACCACGGCACGTCGAAGAAGGCCCGAGAAATCTCCATCAGATCGGTGGAGAACCAGGTGATCAACCCGCCCGGCGGAATGCCCAGGGAGCAACGCCCACGGATGCAGACGGTGTCGAATGCCCCAACACCACCCCACTGAACCGTGGCGTTGATGCTCTTGGACGTTTGGGTCGTTCCGTTGTGAAAGCAGCAGAGACGTCCGCCGGGGTTCTCGCCCGGTCCGCTGCCCGCGGGGCACGTCGGCGCGGGTAGCGCGTTGGGCGCGTAGCCCGCCACCAGCGTGTGGACGATCTGGTTCGCTGTCCCCTCCAACATGGCCGTGGCGGCACCGCCCACCGGAGCACCACCAGAGCTTGAGCCGCCCGAGCTTGAGCTTGAGCCGCCCGAGCTTGAGCTTGAGCCGCCCGAGCTTGAGCTTGAGCCGCCCGAGCTTGAGCCGCCCGAACTTGAGCCACCGGAGCTTGAGCCGCCCGAGCTTGAGCCACCAGAGCTTGAGCTTGAGCCGCCCGAGCTTGAGCTACCGGAGCTTGAGCCACCGGAGCTGGAGCTTGAGCCGCCGGAGCTCGAGCTCGAGCCACCGGAGCTGGAGGTCGATGCATCAGGTTCGGCCGCCTCCGGGGGAGGGCTCACACAAGCAGAGACGGTCAGGCCGAGGAAGAATATGGCGAAGCGCATTGGGTTGCCTCAGGTACGCGCACCCGGCTCGACGGTCGCATGCGTTCGACTATTTTCTGGGGCATCGCGCGTCTTCGGAGACGCTCGATCTCCCCTGGAGAATGACCGAGCACGCCACGCTCGGCGAAACTTTCGCTGCGTGGCGCGGTCTATTGGTGACCATGCGCGCTCCGTATCGCACGCCCGAAGCGGCGCGTCCTGTGTCGCGGCTCGCCAACCTGCGGGTCGCGACGCCTTGCGCGGCTCGATGGGACGACATGTTGGGAGACGGCAACGCGCGACATTGCCTCTCGTGCGATCGGCCCGTCTACGACGTCTCCGCCATGGGGGCCGCGGAGGCCGAAGCGTTCCTGGACGAGACCGCCGGCACCGCCACCTGCATTCGCTTCCATCGACGCGCCGACGGCACGCTGATCACGGCGGATTGTCCCGTGGGCATTCGCAAGCGACGCCTGGTGGTGCTCGAGGCTGCGGCCATCGTGTGCGGCGTGGGGCTCGCTGCCGCCGCGGTGCACGACGCGATCCGCGTCCCGGCCATGAGCGAATTTCCTACCGACGTGCTCCAGGCCGATACGACGGTGCAGGTTCACACCACCATGGGCCTTCGCGCCGACGCGGTGCCCGAGCCGAGCGTCGCGCCCAAGCCGCGCCTGCATCTTCCACGGAAAGGCCCGCTCGGTCGTCGCTTTCCCCGATGAACGAAGGGCGCTCGCAGCACCACCCCTGGATCGCATGAGACCCTGCTGTCTCGCGCCTCGGACGCACGCGGAGCGCACGATGCCGCTGCGCGCGGATGGAGGAAACCGTGAGGTCGCATTTGTGCGGCAATCGAGCGTGTTTCTCGCACCTTGTCGGTCTGGCACGCCGCTCGCTCCTGAAGAGCCCAACGCCGGTTTTGCCGGCCCTCGCCCCAGGAGACTCCTCATGCGCCCCACCTCCGCAACCCCGCTTCGTACGCTCCTCACCCGCGGCGCCATGGCCTGCGCGCTGGTGGCCTCGGCCATCGCCTGCGCCGGCACCGATGCGAGCGACGCCGACGGCGAAGACGGTGACGATGCCTACGCGTCCACCAGCGACGATCTGGTCACCGCGGGCCCGTGCTCGGGGAAGGCCATCGACCGCGCGGTGAAGTGCGCGCAGGCCAAGGGCGCGCGGGTGCTCAGCTACTACCGCAGCCCGGCGGACCAGGAGCGCGTGCGCCGTGAGAACCACTGCACCAACCGCTGCACCGGCATGGCCGGGTGCGTGCGCCCCACCGCCGGCTGCACCTCGTCGCCCCACACTGCGTGCCGCGCGGTCGACCTGGTGGCCGATGGCTCGCCGGTGACCCGCGCCGCGCTGCGGTCGTGCGGCCTGGCGAAGACCACCCAGCCCCACGCCAACCACTACGACCTCGTGAACTGACCGATTCCACCCGCGGCTCGAGAAACGCGAGCCGGTTTGCCTCCTTCGGGGCCTCTTCGGAAGCAGTGAGCACGCGTTGACCGCGTGAACGATGCGGCCGTGGGGTGCACCTGCTACTGTACGGCCGGCGCCTTTCGCTCCCCGTCATTCCCGAAGGATCTCGAGTATGTGTGGAATTGTTGCTTACGTTGGCCCGAAGGACTGCTCTCCGATCTTGGTGGAGGGCCTCCGCCGTCTCGAGTACCGCGGCTACGACTCCGCTGGCCTGGCGGTGCAGACCGGCCGCGGCATCGAGATCGTGCGCGCCGTCGGGAAGCTCGCGAACCTCGACGCCGCGCTGAAGAAGACGCCGCTTTCGGGGCACACCGGCGTCGGCCACACGCGCTGGGCTACCCACGGGCGCCCCAGTGAGGCCAACGCCCACCCGCACGTGTCCGGGAGCGTCGCGGTGGTGCACAACGGCATCATCGAGAACCACGTGGAGCTGCGCCGGGCCCTCGAGGCCAAGGGCGTGCGCTTCGCCAGCGACACCGACACCGAGATCGTCGCGCACCTGGTGAGCGGCGCCCTCAAGGACGGCGCGGCCGATCTGCTGACTGCCGTGCGCTCGGCCCTGCGTCAGGTGCGCGGGGCTTACGCCATCGCGGTGGTGTGTGGCGAGCGGCCCGACGAGATCGTGGTGGCCAAGCAAGACTCGCCGCTGGTCATCGGCAAGGGCGACGGCGAGACCTTCGCTGCCAGCGACATCCCGGCGCTCCTGGCCCACGTGCGCGATGTCATCTTCCTGGAGGACGGCGAGATCGCCGTCCTCCGCAAGGACGGTCCGCACATCGAGAAGCTCGACGGCACCAAGGTAGAGCGCGCTACCAAGCGCATCGACTGGTCGCCGACCCAGGCCGAAAAGGGTGGCTACAAGCACTTCATGCTCAAGGAGATCTTCGAGCAGCCGCGGGCGGTCGAAGACACCTTGCGCGGTCGCATCGACTTCGAGACCGCGCGCGTGGTGGCCCAGGAAATGGGCGTCACCTCCGACGCGGCGAAGAAGATCGGTCGCGTGTACTTCGTGGCCTGCGGCACCAGCGCCCACGCCGCCATGGCCGGCCGCTACTGGGTGGAGCAGCTCGCGCGCATCCCTTCCACGGTGGAGATCGGCAGCGAGGTCCGTTACCGCGACCCGGTGTTCCTGCCCGACGATCTGGTGGTCGCCGTGAGCCAGAGCGGCGAGACCCTCGATACCCTGGCCGCGGTGAAGACCGCCAAGGCCGCGGGGGCGCGGGTGCTGGCGGTGGCCAACGTCCTCGACAGCGCCATTCCCCGCGTGGCAGATGGTGCACTCTACACCCATGCCGGTCCCGAGATCGGCGTGGCCTCCACCAAGTGCTTCACCACCCAGCTGGTGGCGCTCCTTCTGCTGGCGGTGCACCTGGGCCGCGAGCGGGGAACGCTCTCCGAGGTCGAAGGGCGTCGCATCCTCGACGGCCTCTGCCGGGTGCCGGCGCAGATGCGGCAGATCCTGGGCACCGCCGACGACATCAAGGTGGTGGCCAAGGCGCACCTGCGAGCCCGCGACATGCTCTTCCTCGGGCGCGGCCCGAACTTTCCCATCGCCCTCGAGGGCGCCCTGAAGCTGAAAGAGATCAGCTACATCCACGCCGAGGGCTACGCCGCCGGCGAGATGAAGCACGGCCCCATCGCGCTCATCGACGAGGAGATGCCGGTGGTGGTCATCGCGCCCAAGGACAACCACTACGAGAAGACCCTCTCGAACATGCAAGAGGTGCGGGCCCGCGAGGGTCAGGTCATCGCCGTGGCCAGCGAGGGTGACGAGGACGTCGAGAAGGTGGCATCGAGCGTGTTCCGGGTGCCGGTGGCCGAGCCCGAGGTGCTCCCGCTCCTCACGGTGGTGCCGCTCCAGCTCCTCTCCTACTACATGGCCGATCTCAAGGGCACCGACGTCGACCAGCCGCGAAATCTGGCCAAGACGGTCACCGTCGAATAGCGCCGTAGGCGCAGCGGCGCCCATGGAGGTACGATAGCGACCGATGGTTCCTCTCCCCCAGCCCCCGCTCGGCGCCGCGACCAGCGGCGTGCGCTCGTTGGGCGAGTCGAGCCAGGCGCCGCTCGCGGCCATCACCCGCCAGACCACGGTGGTGTTGCCGGTCTACCGGGCGCTGCGCAGTCGTTGGCAGTGGTTCACGTGGATACTGGCAGTGCTCGGCGGGCTGATCACCCCGATACCGCTCCTCTTTTCCCTGATCCTCGTGGGCGCCTTCGTCGTGGGGGAAACCGCCGGCCTCGATCGGGCGTCTTCCTCGATGGGCGCCCTGTTCTTCGCCATTCCAGCGGCCTTCGGGGCCTTCCTCATCTGGCTCGGGGTGCGCTTCTATCGCGACAACGCCCGCCTGGAGAAGATGACGTCGGCGTTCCTTCAGCAACCTTTCCTCTCCGTCAACGAAGCTGGAGCGGAGGCCGGCTTCGACGCCGTGCGCGCCAATCGTTTCTTCCTCGACATGGTCACGCGTGGGGTCTTCTACACCTCGCAGACGGTGGCGGCTTCCGGCGTCCGTCCGTTGCCGCAGGGCGCGGCGGAGATCGGCATCTACACGCCGAACCCGGTGCACGGCCCCGCGGCGCAGATCGCTGCGGCGTACGCGCCCACCATGACCCCGTCGCCCGATGCCACCGGCGACGCGACCGGTTGGGCGGAGGCCGCGCGCGAGGTGGCGCCGGACACCACGCGCACCTCGAGCGCCAACGAACGCCCCGACGATCTGATCCCGGTGGGCTCGGTGCTCGGGGGCCGCTACGAGCTGGAACGCCTCCTCGGCGAGGGCGGCATGGGGCGGGTGTTCGTTGCCAAGCAGCTCCGCACCGGCCGTCGCTACGCCCTCAAGGTGCTGCTCCCGCACGTCGCCATCACCCCCGACGCCTATCGGCGCTTCGAGCGCGAAGCCACGCTCGCGAGCTCCCTCGGGCACCCGGGCATCATCCAGGTGCACGACTACGATCAGACCGAGAACGGCCTCCACTACATCGTCATGGATCTGCTCGAGGGCGAGACCCTCGAGCAACGCATCGGCCGCGGCAATCTCGGCTTCGACGAGGCCCGGCACTGGATCCTTGCGGCTGCGGCGGCGCTGGCCAGCGCGCACGACAAGGGGCTCGTGCACCGCGACGTGAAGCCGGCCAACCTGTTCATCGCCAAGAACGGCGACGGCACGCAACGCCTGGTCGTTCTCGACTTCGGCGTGGTGAAGCCCATGGACGGCTCCCCCGAGTCGCACAAGGTGACGCGCACCGGGGCTGCGGTGGGGACGCCGCTCTACATGTCCCCGGAGCAGGCCATCGGTCGCCCGGTCGACGGGCGCTCCGATCTGTACTCGCTCGGCATCGTGTTCTTCGAGATGCTCGCCGGCTCACCGCCCTTCGCCGGCGCCAGCGGCGGGCAGATCTTCGTGAACATCCTCACGGTGCCGCCGCCTCCCATCAGCAGCGTGACCCGCACCGCGATTCCCCCGACCTTCGAGCAGCTCCTGCAGCAGGTGCTCGCCAAGGACCCCTCGCACCGCTTCGCGAACATCCGGGCGTTCGCCCGCGCGCTCGAAGCGATTCGTTAGGAGGGAAGGGGAGCCACGAGCGTTACTCGGCCGAAGCTTCGCGGAGCTGCTCCAGCTTGGCCATGACCGCGTGCAAGCGCGCCTCCTGCACCAGAAAGAGTAGGACCTCCTCGCCCGAATGGAGCTCGGCCACGACACGGCCGCGCCCGCTCCTCGTCTCGGCGCGCAGCCGGGCGATCTGCCTGAGCTCGACGACAACCCGCCGCGGCGGGAGGGGGATGATCCGGCGGACAACCAGCACGCCAGCCGCCATATCGACGTGGATCGAAGTCCTGTGGACGAGCAAAAGGAGCGCACCGAAACTGAGGAGGAGGCTGGCCACGGGTGGCGCGATCGTGCCGGCTGCTGGTTCGGGCTGCGACAATGCGCGAACCAGCGCGAAGCCGGACCCGGCGAAG
>JABFRG010000448.1 GCA_013141295.1 Polyangiaceae bacterium | reverse complement strand
CAACGCCCTCGACGTGCGGGGCGGGAGCCAGGTCGCCCCGGGCATGCGTCTGGAGATCCCGGCTCCCACCTTCATTCGCGCGGGGCGTGGCGACACCTGGCCGGATCTGGCGCTCCTCTGGCTGGGCCACAAGGACCGCGCGGCGACCCTGGCGCGGGCCAACGACGCGGTCCCCTGGGTGCCTCCGGCGGAGGGCCGCGAGATCATCGTCCCCGCGGTCATCGCCCACATCGCCGGCGAGAACGAGGACATCGTCTCCATCGCCAAGCGCTACCTCACCGAGACCAAGAAGGCCTGGGAGCTCAACGTCTACAACCTCCGCGAGGGCACCGAGGTGAAGCCGGGCGAGATCGTCCTGGTGCCCATCGTCGATCTGCAGCTCAGCGAGAAGGGCAAGGAGGAGGCGCGCCGGGCCGGCCTCGCGGCGCTCTCGGAGGGCGGCGGTACCTCGTTCCAGGCGCAAAAGCGCGCCGAAGGTGAGCTGCCGTTGCTCCTCGCCGACGTGCGCGGGGGCCGCTACGTGGACGTGATCACCCGCGGCAACACCTTGCTCACGCTGGGCGATCTCGCCAAGCCTCAGCTCGCGTCCATCTATCGCGCCCTGGTGGAGGCGTACGTCGCGCTGGACGCCTACGGGGCGGCTTCGGCCGCGTGCAAAGCCTGGAAGCTCCAGGGCGGCAGCAACCTCGAACCCCGGTGGACATCTCCCAAGATCGTCTCCGCCTGCTCCCGATGAGCTCCACGCTCCGCCTCTTCGCGCCGGGCACCCGGCTCGGCGACTTCGAGATTCACGATCGCCTGGGCGATGGCGCCACCGGCGTGGTGTACGACGCGCGCTACGTGGGGGCGCGGGAGTTTCCCCAGCGCCTGGCGCTCAAGGTGATTCATCCGCATCTCGAGCACGAGAAGCAGGTCCGCGGTCGGTTCTTCCGGGAAATGAAGATCCTGATGCAGCTGGAGAGCCCGTACATCTGCCGCACCTGGGACTGGGGCGCCTGCCCGGACCCGGAAGATCCGCGGCGCGAGATATTGTATAGTGCACTGGATTACGTGGCCGGCGGTACGCTCAAAGAGCACCTGACGAACCACGGCGCCCAGGCCTTTCGCGACGGCGTTCGGGCGGTGCGGATTCTCCAGCAGGTGTGCGACGCGCTGGCAGCGGCCCACGCCAAGGGGGTGATCCACCGGGATCTCAAGCCCGAGAACATCCTGGTGCGCCCGGACGAAACCGTGGTGGTGGTGGACTTCGGCATGGCGAAGATCGTCACCGACGCCGCGTCGCTCACCACCAACCTGACGGCGCACAACATGCTGTTCGGCACCCCCGAGTACATGTCGCCGGAGCAAGCGCGGGGCGACGAGCTCGACGGTCGCGCCGACGTGTACGCGGTGGGCGCCGTGCTCTACGAGCTGCTCGCGGGGACGCCGCCCTTCACCGGCAGGACGCCGATGCAGGTCCTCACCAAGGTTGTCACCGAGGTGCTGGAGCGGCCCTCGGTGCGGGCCGGAGCGGGCGCGTCGCTGCCGCTGGCGCTGGAAATGCTCGCCATGCACGCGCTCTCCCGGGAGCCGAACCTCCGCTACGCCTCGGCGACGGCGCTGGGGCAAGCCCTCCGGCAGGCGGCCATGATGCCCAGCCAGGGCGAGCTGGTCGCGCCGGCCCTCTTCGGAACCGGCGCGGCGCAGACCGACGCCCACTCCTCCACCATGCCGCAGATGCCCGCGCTGCGCAGCGTGCCGGTCTCTGCGGTGGTGCGCAGCGATCCGCCGGAGCCGCCGCCGCCCGCCTCCCGCAGGCTTCCGCGCCCGGTGCTCTGGTCGGTGTGGATCGTCGGCGTCGTCGTGGCGGTGGGCCTCGGCGCCTACCTCGCGCTACGCTAAATGAACGGCGGGGGGCCGGGGAATTGCGGCAGATCGTCGTGGATCTCGTCCCACGGCGCGCGGGAATCCACGTGGATGTGCCGCTCCGGGCGCACACCGGGATCGTCGTCGAGGGAGCCCATGGGCACGATGGCGAAGCCCCGCTCGCGATCGAGGCGCGGCATGCTCGAGCCGCAGCTGCGGCAGAAGGTGTGCCCGAAGTACTTGGCGTCGGGCAGGCGGTACTCGGTGAGGTTCGCTTCGCCGCGCACGTAGGTCAGCCCCGCCAGCGGCACCACGAAGTTGGTCGCGTGGGCGGTGCCGCGCACCTTGCGGCATCGGGAGCAATGGCAGTGGGTCACGCGCCCCGGTTCGCCGCTCATCTCGAACGCGACTGCGCCGCACAGGCAGCTTCCTCGAACGGTCATGGCATCTCCTGTTCGTCGTTGGCGTCGAGCGCCGCCCAGCGCTCGGGAATCCGGAAGGGCGCGCGGGCCCACGGAAGAGGACCCGCGAGGTCGGCGCACCGAGTCGCCAGCGCGTCGGGGGTCATCGGTGTGGTGTCGGCCGTGAGACCGAGACCGAAGGCGAGCACCCCCACCACTTCTTCCGGAGAAATGCCGGCGTCGCGCAGCGCACGCACCCGTGCGCCGCGGGTGCGCTTGGCGAGCCGCTCGCCGGCGGCGTCCACCACCAGCGGCAAATGGATGTACGTGGAAGGTGCACGCAATCCCAGGAGCCGCATGAGCAAGAGTTGCCGCGGCGTGGAGGCGAGCAGATCGCGGCCGCGCACCACGTGGGTGACGCCCATGGTGGCGTCGTCCACCGCCACTGCCAGCTGGTAGGAGAAGAGGCCGTCGCCTCGCTGCAGCACGAAGTCGCCGACGTCGCGTCCCACGTGCTGGGAGACCACACCGCCGCCACCTCCCTCGTCGTGAAATCGCTCCACGGTACCCGGCGGCACCGCCAGGCGCAGCGCGGGGGCCCGGCGGAACGCCCGGTCGTGCGGCAGGTTTCGACAGGTGCCGGGGTACACCAGGTCTTCCCCGGCATGGGGCGCGCTGGCGATGCGCGCGATCTCCGCCCGGGAGCAGTCGCAGGGATACACCAGCCCCTGGGCGCGGAGCCGGTCGAGGGCGTCCCGATAGAGCGGTTTGCGTGCAGACTGCACGGTCGTCGGATCTTCCGGACCCAGGTCCCAGTGCAGGCCGAGCCACCGCAGGTCGGAGACGATGCGCTCCTGGGAGCCGGAGACGACGCGCGGCTCGTCGATGTCCTCGATCCGCAAGATGCGGCGGCCGCCCAGGGCGTGGGAGGCGAGCGCGGTCCACGCGCCTCCCAGGTGGAGATCGCCGGTGGGCGACGGGGCGAACCGCGTCACCACCATGGAACTACTTGAACGAGACGAGCTCGATGTCGAACACCAATGTGCCGGTCGGCGCGCCGTTGGGGTTGGGCGTGTCGCCGTAGGCCAAGGAGCCCGGGATCCAGAAGCGGGTCTTCTCGCCCTCGACCATGAGCTTCAGGCCCTCGGTCCAGCCCTTGATGACGCCGCCCACGCCGAAGGTGGCTTCCTTGCCGCGCACCACCGAGCTGTCGAACATCTTCCCGTCGGTGGTCCAGCCCGTGTATTGTACAGTTACCGTGCTGGAGTCTTCCGGGTGCTTCTTGCCGGTGCCTGCCTTGAGCACGCGATAGCGCAGACCCGAGGCGGTCTTCTTGGCGCTCGCCGGCGCGGCCTTCACGTCGTCGGGGACCGCCGGCGGCTTGGGCGCCACCTTGATCTCCAGGAGCTCCACGTCGAACACCAGGTCTCCGCTGGGCGCGCCGCCCCGCGGGTGGTCGCCATAGGCGAGGGTCGCGGGGATCCACAGGCGACGCTTCTCGCCGAGCACCATGAGCTGCAGACCTTCGACCCAGCCCTTGATGACGCCGCCCACCGGGAACTCCGCCGGCTCCTTGCGGGCCACGGAGCTGTCGAACATCTTCCCCTCCTTGGTCCAGCCGGTGTAGTGCACCTTGACGGTGTCGTTCTCACCCGGGTGGTCCTTGCCGGTGCCCGGGGTGAGCACCTTGGAGGCGAGGCCGGAGGCGGTCTTCGCTGCATCGGCCGGAGCCGCGCCGACGTCGGACGGGGCCGGGATGTCGCCGGGAGCCGGCGCTGCGGGCGCTTGAACCGGCGCGGCCACCGATACCGGTGTGGTGGGGGCGTTCGAGGCGGTGGTGCTCTTGGGCTCCGGGTCGACGCCCGCGGGTGGCTGCGTGTTGCAGGCCGCCGAGAGGGAGACCGCGAGGAAGCAGCCGAGAACGGGGCGAAGCGAGACCTTTGCGAAAGAGCGCATTCGCTCTTTTACATCTCAGTGCTTGATCAAGTCGAGGATGCCCTTCGGCAGTTGCTTGCTGGGGCCGCCCGGTTGGCCGGGCTTTTGACCCTCGTTGCCGGCTTGCGGGCGCGCGGTGGGCGCAGGCTGGGCCGAGGGCGCGGCGCTGGCGCTGGGCTGCGCCGAGGCGGTTTCGAGCGCCGATTCGTCGACGGTCTTCAAGGGGGCGCTGGTGGCCCAGTACACTCCCGCCACGGCCAGGAGCGCGACGCCGAGGGCCGGAAGCCACATCGGGGAGTGGGGTTCGCTGGGGGGTGCGTGTGCCGAGTGGTCGCCGCTCATGGACGCACTTGTTTCACCCTCGGTGACGGCTGTCAAACGAGCGCTCGCGGATCGTCCGGTCCAGATGCCCTGAACGGCTATCCAGTGCCGGGCACGCGCACCTCCGGAGCGACAGGAGGCGCGCGCCTCTGGAGCGACGAGAGAGGTGCGCTCGCGGGCCCGGTGCTACGCTTCGAGCGCACCATGAAGCGCTTCTTCTTCTTTTCTTCTGCCCTGGTCCTCCTCTCCGCTTCGGCCCTCGCGGCCCCTCCCAGCAACGATCCCAGCGGCATCAGCGATGCCGTGGGCCCCGTCGCGCCGGGCAAGCCGATCGCAGCTGCGTCCGCTGCTCCCGCTGCCCCCAACCCTCGCCGCGGCCTGGTCACGGTGGAGCAGGGCGCACGGGTGGTGGCCACCGGCGTCGTCCTCGACGGCGACGGTCGGGTGCTCTCGGGCCTTCGCATCGAGGGCCCGGACGCCCTGAAGAGCCCCGACGTGACCATCAAATACGGGGATAATGCACGCGTTCGCGCCAAGGTCCTTCACGCCGACACGGTCTGGGGGCTGGCGCTGGTGGTCCCCTTCGAAGGCAAGCGGCCGGAGGGCTTGCGGGCCAGCGAGGCCGACGTCTCGCGCGTGCTCTTGCACGTGCAGGAGGGCGCCCAGGCCAAGCCGGCGCGGGTCGAAGGATTCAGCGGCCGCTACCTGCTCGCCACGCCGCTGCCGGGGCTGCTGAGCCTCGCCGAGCCCGCGGGGAAGATGCTGCCGGGTGCGCCGGTGCTCGACGAAGGCGGCGCGGTTGCCGGCATTGCGGTGCGTGTTTGCGGGCAGGCGCCCATGCCCACCGCGACGGCGCCCACCTGGGGGCCGAGCACTTGCGACATTCCCGGCGTGGCGCCGGTCTCGGCGATTCGCGGCTTCCTCGCGAAGACGCCTTCTTCGGCCGTGGCGCCGCCTCCCTGGCTCGGCATCGTCGGTCAACCGAGCGACGCGGGCGCGGTGCGCGGCGTGCGCGTGGTGGCGGTGGCGAACGGAAGCCCGGCCGGGCAAGCGGGCCTTCATGGCAGCGCGGATCCGGCGAAGGCCGACGTCATCGCGTCGGTCGATGGCCAGAGCATCGCCACGCCGGAAGACCTGGGCGAGAAGATCGCGAGCCACGCGGTGGGCGATCGCGTGAAGCTGCTGGTGTTCAACGGAAAGAACTTCCGCGACCTGGTGGTCACCCTCCGTCCGGCTCCCTGATCCGCCTCCGTAGCGCCGGTGCGACACGGAGAGCCCACCCATTCGGCGTGGTGCCGTGTCCGATTTTTTGTTGGTCAAAACGACAAACACCCGGTTTTCCGCGGTGAAGTGTGGATCATCCGTGCCCCACCCATCCGCAGATGTCGTTGACAGCGATGGGGCAAAACACGCACGATCATCGGACTGTGGGTCTCCGGATTGAAGTAGCTGGCGAAACCAACGTCGGCATGAAGCGCAATCACAACGAGGACAACTTCTCCATCTTCGAGGAGAGTGGTCTGTACATCGTTGCCGATGGCATGGGCGGGCACGCCTCGGGCGAAGTTGCGAGCAAGATGGCGGTGGACGCCCTGCGCGACTTCTTCCAGGCCACGGCGCAGGACCCGGAGCGAACCTGGCCCTACAAGATGGACCGGTCCAAGGGGTACGAGGAGAACCGGCTCATCACCGGCATCAAGCTCGCCAACCTCCGCATCTACGAGAGCGCCCAGCGCGACGCGCGGCAGCGCGGCATGGGCACCACCATCGTCACCCTCTTCGCGGTGGAAGACGGCGTGTACGTCGGCCACGTGGGCGACTCGCGCGTCTACCGCGTGCGCGACAAGAAGATCGAGCAGCTCACCGAAGACCACTCCCTCTTGAACGACTACATCAAGATGAAGCGGCTCACGCCGGAAGAGATCGCCAACTTCCCGCACAAGAACGTCATCGTGCGTGCGCTCGGCATGAAGGACACCGTCAAGGTGGACACGCGCTTCGAGACGCCGCAAGAGAACGACGTCTACATGCTCTGCTCCGACGGCCTCTCCGGTCCGGTCACCGACGAGGAGATCCTCGAGATCACCCTCGCCAATTCCGACCTCAAGGGCGCCGCCTCGGGGCTCATCGCCCGCGCCAACGAGAACGGCGGGCCGGACAACATCACCGTCGTCCTCGCCCGCTGGATCGCCTGATTCCGTCCGCCCGAGCCTCGGCTCAGGGCGGGAGGAAGGCCTCGTGCGAGCACGCCCAGTGCGTGGTCTTGGGGTCGTAGGCGCACACGCCGGAGTCCGCGCCCTGCTTCTGGCAGTCGGCGTCGTCGACGCAAGCGTCGCTGGCCTCGTGGCACCAGTAGCCGGTGACGCCGAAGTTGGTGGCCTGGAAGCTCACGGAGGGCGAACAGAACCGCCCGACTCCGCAGTCCGCGTCGACGGTGCAGTTCCCCTCGGCGCAGCTGTTGGGCAGGCTCGCCGACTCGCGGCAAATGCACGCCTTGCCGCCGCACGCCGCGTCGGTGAAGCACTTGTCGTAGGAGCACGAGTTGACGTGCGCGCCCACCACCGAGACCATGCATCGTCCGTTGTCACCTTCGGTGCAGTCTGCAT